>JANODH010000196.1:0-3424 GCA_031412595.1 Sphingomonas sp.
CGCCCGACCGCGCGACAATGGCTGCCGTCGGCAGGCCAATGTAACCAAGGCCCATGACGCAGACAGAGGGGTGAGCGCTAACCGGCATTGGCAATAACTTTCGCGATGCGTGACGCGGCCTTGCCATCGCCAAATGGAGAATGGGCATGGCTCATTGCGGCATAGGCTACCGGATCATCGAGCAACTTTGTAATCTCGGCGATGATTGTCGCCGGGTCCGTGCCGACCAGCTTGGCCGTTCCTGCCTTGATGCCTTCGGGCCGCTCAGTCGTTTCGCGCATGACGAGAACAGGCTTGCCGAACGTCGGCGCTTCCTCCTGCACGCCACCACTGTCGGTCAGCACCAAAGTGCAGCGATCGAGCAACCGGACGAAGTCGGGATAATCGAGCGGAGCGATCAGTTCGATGTTTGCTGCACCTGCAAGCACATCCATTGCCGCGCGAACATTTGGATTGGGATGAACCGGGAATACGATGCCGACGTCATTGCGTGTCGCAATTTGCGCGATTGCGCTTGCTATGCCTGACATTGCTTCGAAGTTTTCACGACGGTGTGTGGTGACAGCAATGATGCGCTTGCTGCCGAACCCGTCGATGACAGCATCGACCTGTGCGCAAATCGACGGATCGGCCGTCAGTCGCGCCCGCGTTGCGAGGAGTGCATCGATGACAGTGTTACCCGTTTCGAAGATGGCGCTTTCGGGAACGGCTTCTTGCCGCAGCGCATCGGCTGCGGTGTTCGTCGGCGCAAAATGCTGATCGGCAATCGTCGCCACGATCTTGCGATTCACTTCTTCGGGCCAAGGATGATGGATGTCGCCGCTGCGCAAGCCTGCTTCGACGTGTGACACCGGTATTTTACGATAATAAGCCGCAAGTGCACCAACCATTGCTGTCGCTGTATCTCCCTGAACGATGACGCGGTCAGGTCGTTCGTCGTCAAGTATTGCACCCAAGCTTGTTAGCAAAGCAGCCGTCAGCCCATCGAGTGTCTGCCCTGGTTGCATGATGTTCAGGTCATGCTCGGGCACAATCCCGCTCAAATGCAAAATCTGATCGAGCATTTCGCGGTGCTGCGCCGTTACACAGACGCGGCAGTTTACCCCCAATGCACGTAAAGCAGCAACGACGGGAAATAACTTGATCGCTTCGGGGCGCGTGCCGAAAACCGCGAGGACCTTAATTGACATCTGTATTCGGCGCCCTTTTTTCGCGACCTTAAAGCGCACTACTCTCCGTGGTCTTGCACTCCGGTAAACGCAGTGACGACATCAAGTCGAGATCACCCATTTGTCGGTGCCTTCGATGCCTAACGCTGTCAGTTTTCCGCTCGCAAAGGCACCGGTATCGATGCCGATGCGATTGTTGCGTTCGTCCACCTCTTCGGTGATCGAATGGCCGTGCACGATCATCAATCCATGATCCCGCGGATCGTCGAGAAATTCCCGGCGGATCCAGCGCAGATCGCTCCCGCTTTGTTCGTCGATCGGAACGCCGGGCCGAATGCCGGCATGGACAAACAGGTAATCACCACAGCGCCATTGATCGATGAAGCGTTTCATGAAAGCGATATGTTCGACCGGGATGTGCTCGGCAATCAGTTCGGCAAGGTCACCGAGATCACTTGCATCATATTCCGCCTCGGTAACACCATAACTCAGCAGCGTTTCACGTCCACCCACCCGGTGAAAAAGCCCTGCAGCCTTGCGGTCACCTTCCCACGCGCGAATGAGGATTTCCTCATGGTTGCCCATCAACAGTATAGTCTTGGGTGACTTGGCAATGTGCATCGCCCGCTCCACGACGCCGCACGAGTCTGCGCCGCGGTCAACCAGATCGCCTAAAAAAACGAGTCTGGTGTCGGCTCTGCCCCTTGCCGCATTGTCGACGTCGATCAATCCTATAAGTTCGTCGAGGCAATCACGTCGCCCATGAATATCACCGATGGCATAAACGCGCTCACCATCCGGCAGGGCGTAAACCTGGGGATCCAGTTCGGTGGCACGCGCGAAAAACTTTTTGAAAATCATGATGGCCGTTGCAGTCGATACTCAAGGAGCAATACCAGCGCTCTTACACAGTTTCATGATCAATGAGTGAGCGAAGTTCGATCCCGATCCGATTCATATGGTCGCGGATGCGGGGCCAGCTTTGCGTGATGAAACGGTCGCGCTCATCGTTCCGTAAACGATCGATGGCGCCTTCAGCAACAAACATACCGACCCCGCGTCGTACCGAGACGTAGCCGTCGTCCTGCAAGGACTGATAGGCTTTGGCGACTGTCAGAGGGTTGGCGCCGTGCTCGCTGGCGAACGCCCGCACTGAGGGAAGCTGATCCCCCTCGCCATAAGCCCCGCCGAGAATGGCGGCCGACAGCAAGCCTCGAAGGCGCAAATAAACCGGAATTTCTGGCGAATCGCTCGCTGTCATGCGGGACTAATACACCATTGCCTTGCAGCTGTCAGCCCCAGTTTTTCACAATGCTGTCATAATCGGGCCGTGGCCGCTCATCGAGCATGCGTGCCGGAGATCCGATGAAGAAAAAGCCTGCTATTCTCTCGCCGGCATTGCCAAAAGCGTCGCGCACGACGTCGGAATAGGCAGCCCATCCCGTCAGCCAACCACCCACAAAGCCGCTGGCATGCGTTGCAATAAGCAAGTTCATGCACGCCGCGCCGACCGAGAGCTCCTGTTCCCAGAGCGGAATTTTGCTGTTTTGAACGGGGCTCGACAGCGCAACGATCATGGCCGGCGCGGACTGCGCAAATTGCGCCATTGCATCGATCTCCAGACGACCTGCCTCAGGCTTTTCGGCTCGGTATGCCGACGTCAACAAATCGGAAAGCCGATCGCGGTCTGCGCGGCTTACGACGACAAAACGCCACGGCGCGAGCTTGCCATGATCGGGCACGCGGATTGCGGCTTCAAGGATCGTGCGCAGCTGCGTATCGTTCGGGCCTGGCTCGATCATGTCGCGCGGTTTGCCCGAACGCCGCGTGCGCAGAAGATCGAGCGTCGATGACGTGTCGTTGAACATGCCATCGTCGCTAACAGTGCCCTCGCCGAGCGGCAAGTAAAGCTCGGGGTGCGCCCGACGATTGTTGGCTTTTCAGCAGCCCTCAACCATTACGCTGTCATCGATCGAGAAACTGCTGGTTTGGGTTTCACGGCAATAGGCATTAGACCAAAGCCTCTGTGCGCCAGTGGGCAAGCATTGAACCCCGTTACGCAATAATCTGACTTCACACCCAGATTTTCGCCGCTAGGCTATAAGGCAACAGGCCTGAACGGCCGACAGTCCATTCGGGGAGTTTCCATGGCTATTATTCCGGCGATTGCGCTCGGCTTTCTGATGATTTTGCTGCTGGGCGGCGTTTATATCGCGGTCAATCGCGATCCTGAGTTCGCCGGGCACCCCAAGGGA
>JANODH010000197.1:0-1644 GCA_031412595.1 Sphingomonas sp.
ACCGCGCCGGCCGCATGGGATTGCGGCGCTACGCCGATCCGAGCTCGCCGCTGGCCGGGCTTATATGACCCATTTCGGGACATTAACCGGGCCTTAATTATTTCGTCCGCGCAACGCATCCGACTCGCATTCCCCGCCGTAGCTGGTCCGATCGCTATCGATCGCCAGATATGGGGATAAAACATATGAACAGGATTTTTAAGCTCGCGGCCACAGCGGCGATAATGCTTGCGCCGGTTTCGATCGCAAATGCAGAGAAGATTGCCGGCCTCACGGTCGACGGCAAAATCGTGACGTTCGATTCATCGACGCCAATGACGATCGCCAGCTCGTTTGCGATTACGGGTCTAGCGGCCGGAGATCGCTTGCTCGGTCTTGACATGCGGCAATCGAACGCACTGCTTTACAGTGTTTCGCAAACGGGCCGGGTTTACACATTGACCACGAGCGGCATTGCCTCGCTCGTCACGACGTTGTCCGCGATCCCGAGCGGCTCTTCGTTGGGCGTCGATTTCAACCCCGTCCCGGATCGCCTGCGCATCATCAGCAACAGCGGTCAGAATCTGCGTGCAAACCTTGCGGGTGGCGGGACGATTACTGACACGGCAATCACGCGCGCCGACGGTAGCCCGATCAATATCTTGGGCACAGCTTACACCAACAGCGTTGCGGGTCGGCCAGCACCGACCACAACCGTTATTTACGGCATCGATAGCGTGACGGACTCGTTGGTCACGTCCGCCGCACCAAATGGCGGTGTTTACAGCACCGTCGGTTCTCTCGGTGTTGGCCTGACAAATGCCAACATGGTCGGTTTCGATATTTCGGGCACAACCGGCCTCGGCTATCTCAACATCGACAGCGCTTTTTATCAGGTCAATCTACGCACTGGGGCGACGCGCTTCATCGATACAATCGGAGCAGGCCCGCTAATCGGCTTTACGGCCACGAGTGCTGTGCCGGAGCCAGCGACTTGGGGCATGATGATTTTCGGTTTTGGGCTCGTTGGCATGTCCCTGCGTCGCCGCAATCAGAACCTACGTTTCGCTTAACTGTCCGGCGGGTCGCTTAACAGTCGGCAGGGTGACGATCAGCGTGCGCGCAGTGCGCTGATCGTCGTTCCTGCGGAAATTCGCTCGACATCCGTCTTGAGGTGAAGAAGCTTGACCCCCTTTTGCTTCAGCGCGCGGTCGAGCGCGGGTGCGAATTCACGCGTTGCCTCAACCGTTTCGGCCCAGCCGCCAAAAGCGCGCGCCAGTGCTGCAAAGTCCGGGTTGGTTAGTGCCGTTCCGCTAACCCGGGCCGGATATTCACGCTCCTGATGCATGCGGATCGTGCCGTAAGCGCCGTTATCGACCACGATCACCAGCAGATCAGCGCCATATTGCGCGGCCGTGGCCAGTTCTTGCCCGTTCATCAGGAAATCGCCGTCCCCAGCGAGTGCAACGACTTTGCGTGTCGGATAGCGGATCGCTGCCGCAATCGCTGCGGGAACGCCATAACCCATTGCCCCCGCCGTCGGCGCAAGCTGGCAAACCGGCCCGCCATAGCGCCAATATCGATGCCACCAGCCACTGAAATTACCCGCACCGTTGCAGATGAACGTGTCGGCAGGCAGCCGATCGCGCATGGCCGCCACGCACA
>JANODH010000198.1:0-3999 GCA_031412595.1 Sphingomonas sp.
CCATCGGCGCGTCAGGCGCGCGCATTCTCGCCACACTGATCGCAGCGCTGCAAGCGCGCGGACTTAAACGCGGTGTCGCGGCGCTCTGCATCGGTGGTGGGGAAGCGACGGCAATGGCAGTAGAACTGTCATAAGCGACGATATTGCCTCGATTGAACGCGCGGCTCTTGTTGCGGCGTTGAAACGCGTCGCCGAAGGCGATCGCGCAGCGTTGCAGGAAGTGTACCGGCGGACCTCAGCGAAACTTTACGGGATTGCGTTGCGTATCTTTCCCGATGGTGATGACGCCGAGGACGTATTGCAAGACGCATTTATCAATATCTGGCAGAAAGCAGGCACGTTCGATCCGGCACGGGCGAGCCCGATCACATGGCTGGTTGCGCTGACGCGCAATCGTGCGATTGATAAGCTGCGCGCGAGGGGGAAGCGCATCATGGCGCCACTCGAACTGGCTGACGAAATTGCCGACGACCGGCCTGATGCAGAACAATGCCTGATCGCGCATGAAGCTGATGCACGGATCATTGCGTGCATCCAAACACTTGCGCGCGATGACGCAACGCTGATCCGGACGGCCTTTTTCGACGGCGCAACCTATGCCGATATTGCCGAGCGCGCGTCCACGCCACTTGGCACCGTAAAAAGCCGCATCCGCCGGGCACTTCTCAAACTGAAGGCTTGTCTCGCGTGACCGACGACGACGACATCCTTGCCGCCGAATTCGCGCTTGGCCTGCTGGACGAGGCCGAAGCAGCAGCCGTGCAAGTACGTGCCCGGACCGACGGACCCTTGTCGCTGCGCATTGCATGGTGGCGCGATCAGCTCGCGCCGCTTGTCGGCGAAGTCGCGACTCCGGCCCCCGCGGGCGTCTGGAAAAAGATCGAAGCGCAACTGCCGGGTAATGACAATGTCGACACGCTGATTCAGCGTTGGCGCGCGGCTGCCATCGCGGCAATGTCGGTGGCAGCCGCGCTGCTGCTGTTTATTGCGATAAGGCCTTTGCCCGCACCGATGATTGTCGAGCCGGCAATTCCCATGCCCATGATGGCGGCACTGTCCGGAAAGAATGATGTCGTTGCGATCAGCTACAACGCGACTCAGGGCCGATTGACGGTTGCGCCCACCACACTTGACCCTGGCAAGGGGGATGCTGAACTTTGGGTCATTCCCGACGACGGAAAGCCCCGGTCTCTGGGTGTGGTAAACGCGAAACAACCAGGGCAATATTCCGTTCCGGAAGCGGTTCGATTGTTTATCCAGCCCGGCGCAACGCTGGCAATTTCGCAGGAGGCAAAAGGCGGCTCGGTGACTGGTCAGCCCGCCGGTACAATTGTTGCGACAGGCAAAATAATTCGGACCTAAACGCGTCCAGTTATGTTAACGCTTCGTAGCTTGAGCCAGCGACCGCCAGACGCGGTTGCATTCAAGCATTTCGGAGACTCCCCCAATGAAGAAATTTGCGCTTGGTGCATTGATTGCCCTGACGAGCCTTGCCACGCCGGCATTGGCGAACGCCCATATGGATGGTGCGGCAAAGCACAAGAAAATGAAGTCGACAAAGTATAAGGCGTCTTCGATGAAGGCCCCGATTGTCGGCGGCGCGGCAATGTATTCGACGAAGACGATTGTCGAAAACGCTTCGGCAGCAAACAACCTGACCACGCTGGTTGCAGCGGTCAAAGCTGCTGACTTGGTCGAAACGCTGTCGGGTCCCGGCCCGTTCACGGTGTTCGCGCCGACGGATGCTGCCTTCGCCAAACTGCCAGCAGGCACTGTCGAAACGCTCGTCAAGCCCGAGAACAAAGCGACGCTCGCGTCGATCCTGACTTATCATGTGCTTCCGGGCAAGCTGATGAGCACCGATATCGCATCAGCAATCAAAGCTGGCGGCGGCAAGGCCATGGTGACGACTGTCAATGGCGGCCAGCTGACCGCAAGCATGATGGGCGGCAAGCTGATGCTGACCGATGCCAAGGGCGGCATGTCGATGGTTTCGATGGCCGACGTCAAGCAGTCGAACGGCGTCGTGCACGTGATCGATACGGTCGTACTGCCCTAATGAATTGCCTCTCCCGCGCCGCCTCGTGCGACGTGGGAGGGGCTTTTCCCTTGAATATTGTCGAATCCGCTGTTAACGGCAGCGCCTTCCGCCGCGACGCCTATCGTCGTGGTGTTTAATTCATATCCGGAGCTGACGACTTTATGCAAATCATGGTGCGCGACAATAATGTCGATCAAGCGCTGCGCGCGCTCAAGAAGAAGCTGCAGCGCGAAGGCGTTTACCGTGAAATGAAACTGCGTCGGCATTACGAAAAGCCATCGGAAAAGCGTGCGCGCGAACGCGCTGCTGCTGTTCGCCGTGCCCGTAAAATGGACCGCAAGCGCCTCGAGCGCGACGGCGTAAAATAAACCGATGTCCGACGTTACGGCTGTGCCGCTCCGCCCGATCAAAAAAGGATCGTTGACGCGGCTATGGTTGGGCGTGGGAACAGCCTGCCTTGCCGCAGGGGCTATGGCGTGGGCCGGAACGTCAACTGTTTCCGGGAGCGGCTGCAGCGTCGCCGACTTCAAGGGCGCAAAGCCGGTGGCAACAGCATCGGGCCTGCTGTTTCAGACGATCAAGCCCGGCGCCGGCAACAAGCCGACCGACACCGACGTCGCGCTGGTCGATTATAAAGGCACGTTGAAAGACGGGACGCAGTTTGACGCAAACGAACGCGCGCCGCTTCCCGTGGCTGGCATGATTCCCGGATTTACCGAAGCGCTGAAGCTGATGCAGGTCGGCGGCAAATACCGCTTCTGCATCCCCTCAGCGCTGGCCTACGGCCCGTCGGGCCAGGGTCCGATCCCGGCCAACGCAAACCTGTTTTTCGACGTAACGCTGCTCGATTTCCGCAGCCAAGCCGAGATTCAGGCGATGCAGCAGCAAATGCAACAGATGCAGGCTCAGGGACAGTTACCGCCGGGTGCCACACCGCCCCCGCCACCGGGTCAGTAAGCGCTAAACGTCCAAGTTCGCGACATTCAGCGCATTGTCCTGAATGAACTCGCGCCTTGGCTCCACGACATCACCCATCAATCGCGTGAAAATCTCGTCGGCCATTTCGGCTTGCGTGACTTCGACGCGCAGCATCGCGCGGTTCTGAGGGTCGAGCGTTGTTTCCCATAGTTGTTCGGCATTCATTTCGCCGAGACCTTTGTAGCGCTGGATGCTCAGACCCTTGCGCCCTGCGGCGAGAATGGCATCGAGCAAGTCGCTGGGCCGCGTAATGAATGCGCCTTTGGTGTTGATGACGGGTGCAGCAACGTCGTCCGCTTCGGCTTCCGCGGGGGTTTCTGATTCCACGGCTGCTGCCGCCAATTTTGTAACCGTTACCAATCGCGCTGTGCCGGTGTAGCTGTCGACCTGCTCGGCAACCAGCGTGTGCAGGCGGCGCGCTTCCTGACTGAACAGGAACGCGCTTTCGATGATGTGATGATCGGTAACCCCGCGCCACAGTCGCTCGAGATGATAGCCACCTTCGGCTTGCGAACGACTGCAACACGCGCGACACCGCAAGCGGCAAGCATGCCGACTTCGCGCGAGCCGATCAGCGGGCGCGCAGCCCACCAGAGGGCCAGCGGGGCCAGCCCGCCTGCCAGCGCGCTGACCAGCCGGGCGCTCCAGGCGTGCGGCCCCAGCTCGCCAACCACTGGGGCCATCAGGTAGAAGATCAGCGCTGGCAGATCGGCCCCCTCCACCACGTAGATCGGGCGATAGCTAGGGTCCTGCCAGATCCGCAGGGCCTGTAGCCCGTGGCGCGACTCGTCGCGCCAGAGCCCGAGCGGCTGCCCGTCAAGGTTGACCAGGCGCAAGAGCAGGCCTAGCCCGACGATCGCTGCAATCAGGAGCAGTTCGTAGCTCGACGGTGGACGCTGGACGGTGGACGGTTCCTTAGCCTCATCGAGCGCTGGCTGTTGCTTACCGTCTGCCGTCCACTGTCCAGCGTCCACCGTCTG
>JANODH010000199.1:0-12234 GCA_031412595.1 Sphingomonas sp.
CGACTACGCCGACGACGCGGCCGTCACGACCGTGATACGGTGCCGCTATCACTGATGACCCCGAAAGCGCGAACAGTTTATTCTCGGCACCGATGAATACTTTGGTCGCCGCACCCTCGCGCGCGCTGTCGAGCAGGCGGGCAATTTCTTCCTGTCCTTCGATTTCGTCGAGCAATTGACGAACGCGCTCAAGATCATCGGCGGCGGCATCGTCGATCAGGTTTGCAGCGCCCCGCACGATGAGCACTGGGCGCGCCGCCCCATCCTGTGACCAGACGGCCAGCCCGCTTTCCACCAGCGATTGCGCTGCCTGATCGAGCGCTGCTCTGCCCCGCTTCAGTTCGGAACCGACGCGGACCTGCGCTTCGGCAAGCGTCAGGCCCGAAAGCTGCACCGTCATATAATTGCCCGCCGCAACCAGATCGGACGGCATCATGCCGATCGGCAGATCGATAACGCGATTTTCGACCGACCCGTCATCCCCCACCAGCACAGCGAGCACTTGCTCTTTGCTGAGTGGCACGAAAGCGAATTGCTTCAGCCTGACTTCATGCGCCGGAACCAGAACGATGCCGGCACAGGCTGACAAGCCCGACAGCGCCAGTGTCGCCGCCGCAAGCGCACCCTCGACTGGTCCGGCAACCGAAAGCCGCGATTCGATAACAGTGCGTTCTTCGAGTGAGGGCTCGGCGACCTGCATCATGCCATCGACGAACAAGCGAAGGCCGATCTCGGTCGGCATTCGCCCGGCCGATGTGTGCGGCGCGGCCAGCAGGCCATATTCCTCGAGATCCTGCATGACATTGCGGATCGATGCTGGCGACAGGTTTAGCGGCGAGAGCTTCGAAATTGTCCGCGATCCGACCGGCTGACCTGAGTCGATGTAGTTTTCAACCACGATGCGAAAGACATCGCGCGCGCGGTCAGTCAGTTCGGTGACGGGAGCAGTCATCGCCGTACCATAGGGATCAACGGCGCGCGCGCCAGATCAAGACAGCACCGAGCCCCGCCAACAGGCTGCCCCAAAGCGCCCAGATTTTCTGCTCGAGCATGAAGCTCGACGACGGCCACATGACAAGGCCGAAACCCTGTCCGATCCAAAGTAACCCCATCAACAGCGCCAGTACGCCAACTATCAGTAAAACCGTTTTCATCATTGGCCCATATCACAGATTGTCGCCGTGTCGGCTCCCCGCTAGATGCGCGCATTCAATCAGATAGGATAGTCAAATATGCGACCCTCTGGCCGCGCGCCCGACGAAATGCGCGTCATTACCATCGAGCCTGCGTTCACAAAACATGCCGAGGGATCGTGCCTGATCAGCTTTGGCGAAACGCGCGTTCTTGTGACCGCCAGCATCGAGGATCGCGTGCCGCCGTTCATGCGCGGCAAAGGCGAAGGCTGGGTCACGGCCGAATATGGCATGCTCCCGCGCGCCACGCACACGCGCAGCAACCGCGAAGCCGCCAAAGGCAAGCAGTCGGGACGGACGCAGGAAATTCAGCGACTTATCGGACGCAGCTTGCGCTCGGTGGTCGATATGAAATTGCTCGGCGAGCGGCAAATCACGCTCGATTGCGACGTGATCCAGGCCGACGGCGGCACGCGCACAGCGTCGATTTCGGGGGCATGGGTCGCGATGCGGCTTGCTGTCGATAGCCTGCTCAAAGACGGCAAACTGTCGGTCGACCCGATCCAGCAAAAAGTGGCGGCAATTAGCTGTGGCATTTATGAAGGCACACCCGTCCTCGATCTCGATTACATCGAAGACTCCAATGCGCAGGCCGATGCCAATTTCGTCCTGATTGGCGACGGCAACATCGCCGAAGTTCAAGCCACCGCCGAAGGTGCGACTTATGACGAAGAAGCATTGCTCCGGCTGCTCCGCCTGGCACGTATCGGCTGCACCGAAATTTTTGCAGCGCAGGACAGGGCAACCGGTCGGTGAAAAAACTTACGCCCGGCAAACTGGTGATCGCCAGCCACAATGCCGGAAAAGTACGCGAAATCCGTGCACTGCTTGAACCTTATGGCATCGAACCGATTTCGGCGGCGACACTCGATCTGCCCGAGCCGGAGGAAAGCGGCACGACCTTTGCCGCCAATGCGCTGCTCAAAGCAGTCTCCTCATGTGACTTGTCCGGGATGGTCGCGCTTGCCGATGACAGCGGTCTTTGCGTTGAGGCACTGGGCGGCGAACCCGGTGTCTACACGGCAAACTGGGCGGAACCCGACGATGGTGGCCCGCGCAACTGGACGATGGCCATGCAACGCGTCGAAGACCGGCTAAACGCGCTCGGCCCTGACGTTTCGCGCCGCGCCCATTTCGTTTGCACGCTGGCGCTACGCTGGCCCGATGGCAGCGATGCCCTTTTCGAAGGTCGCGTCGACGGCACGCTGGTCTGGCCGCCACGCGGCGACCGCGGTTTCGGCTATGATCCCGTTTTCGTGCCCGATGGCCGCAGCGAAACCTTCGGTGAAATGGACCCGGAAGCCAAACACGCGATCAGTCACCGCGCCGATGCATTTGCCAAAATGGTGGCGGCTGTTTTCTGAGGAAGTTCGGTGCCGAGGAAATTCCCCGCAGGCAGATAACGGCAGACGAGATAATCGTCGCGTTCGTTCGAAGCCATCGCGCAGCCCACGCGCTGCGTCGTCGGCCAGATGATTTGGGTATAATGCCCGACTTTCGACCAGTGACCCGATTTCACGACGTCGGGAAAGCGGCCCGCATGGAAGTCGTGCCGCTCATCGACCCACAGCTGCGCCATCGCAGCATAGCTGAAGGCACTGCGCGTGCCCATGTACAGGTTCTCGCCTTCGGGCTCGTCAGCGTCATCCTGAGCGGCGTGTTCGAAAGTGTCGGTCGATGCTAGATGACGGGCATGAACACGCGCACTGGCAACGAGATTTTCGTCCCAGACAAGGGTCGGGACACCATAGCTTCGCCGCGCCGCATTGTGCTGATCGAGCATTGCCGAACGTAGCAGCATTTCGCCGCGCTCTTCGGCCTCGCCGTCCCATGAAACGCTGCCGCGCAACGCCCGATCTTGCGCAACCGCTGGTGCAGCCACAAGACATGCCATAAGAGCCGCGCGCAACATCATGACCAACGTCCATGCCCCCGCAAATCTAAACAACTGCCTAACCGAACCGCTCGCGCTCTATGTGCATTGGCCGTTTTGTGTCTCGAAATGCCCCTATTGCGATTTCAACAGCCATGTTCGCGAAACTGTTGATCAGGACGCATGGCGGGCCGCCCTGCTTGCCGATCTCGCTCACGAAGCCCGACAAATGCCGGGGCGCCACTTGGCATCGATTTTCTTCGGCGGGGGCACGCCGTCGCTGATGCCGCCCGCAACAGTTGCTGCGGTCATCGACGCCGCAACGGTGCATTGGCCCGCAACGGATGGCATCGAGATCACACTAGAAGCCAATCCGTCCTCCGTCGAAGCAGCGCGCTTTGCCGACTTGGCGCTTGCCGGCGTGAACCGCAGTTCACTGGGGCTGCAGGCGCTCGATGACAAAGCGCTCCACTTTCTGGGCCGCGCACATGACGTCAGCGAAGGGATGGCCGCGCTCGCCACTGCCCAGCGCCATTTCGCGCGCGTCAGTTTCGATCTCATCTATGCGCGGCCCGGTCAGTCGGCAGACGCCTGGTCGAATGAGTTGGATACAGCGCTCGGCTTCGGGACTGAGCATCTCTCGCTTTACCAACTGACCATCGAACCCGGCACGCGCTTTGCCACGCTGGTTCAGCAGGGAAAGCTCACGCCCATCGATAATGACGCTGCGGCCGATCTTTTCGAAGCGACTCGTGCGACCACGGCCGCTCGCGGGCTGCCCGCTTATGAAATTTCGAACCATGCGCGCGCCGGGGCGGAAAGCCGACATAATCTGACCTACTGGCGCGGTCAGGACTATGTCGGGATCGGTCCGGGTGCGCATGGGCGGCGGCAGCGCATGGCCACGGTGCGCCACAAAAAGCCCGAAAACTGGATGACTGCTGTCGTACGCAACGGACATGGCTTGCAGAGCGAGCTGCCGTTGTCGGGTGCCGAGCGCGCGACCGAAGCACTGTTGATGGGTCTGCGCCTGCGCGAAGGCGTGGATCTTGCGCGGCTGCGGGCGCAAAGTGGCGTCGCCGAGCCGGTCAGGCGCGATGCCGTTGCCCGACTTCAGACCATGGGCTTGCTGACGCTCGACGCGGACCGAATGAGCGTAACCGAGCGCGGCATGCTGCTGCTCGATTCGATCCTGCCCGAAATCGTTGCTTAATTGCCGAAGCCGCGCGGCGCAGCCGATACCACTGTCGATCCACCGGGCCCCGCTTGCTGAACTTCCAGCGCTCGCTCGACCACGCCGTCGCGCCCGAAGCGGAAAGCGCCATCGATCCCGCTGAAACCGCCGGCATCGGTCAGCCGCCCCGCCGGAAACGCCGTGCCCGGTCGCCAATCCCCCGCAATCCGTGTCACGAGCAGGACGGCATCATAACCGAGGCTAGCAAGACGATAGGGCGATTTCCCGAAGCGCCCGCGATATTTGGTGGCCAGTTGCCCGTACAACCCATCGGAAACGCTCGCGAACCATGCCCCACGCAGCGCAGGCGATGCGGCAAACGCGCCTTCGGTATTCCACAATTCGGTGCCCAATATCTTTGCCGATGCACCGCCGTTGGCGCGAATGATCGGTGCCGCCTGTACCGCCGTGCGCCCGTTATCAGCGATCAGGATCGCTTCGTAGGGCGATGACTGATTGAGCCGACGAACAGCCGCGCTGATCGAGCCCACGCCGCGATCATAATTCTGCATGGCGACGACTTGCCCGCCGCTCGCTTCAACGGCCCGTATGAATGCCGTCGACGCCCGCTGACCATAAAGCCCGCCAGCGACCAGACCTGCAAATCTCGTCAGCCCTTTCGAGCGCGCATATTCGACCACACGTTCGACCGATTGCCCCGGCGTCGAACCCATAACGAAGGTGCCGTTGCCGGCGACGCTCGTATCATTCGAAAACGAAACGACAGGAACGCGTGCCGCCCGCGCAATGGGCGAGACGGCGCGAACATCTTCGGCCAGCAACGGCCCTAGGATGAGTCGATTACCATCAGCAATTGCCCGCTGCGCCGCTGCTGCTGCGCCGGGCGCCGTATCATACATCGTTACGCGGATTCGCGCCCCACCCGTGTCGAGAACGGCCATATTCGCCGCATTCGAGATCGACGTGCCCACGCCAGCGTTAGGTCCCGTCAGCGGCGCAAGCAGGGCAACGCGGTTGCGTTCGGTGTCGGTCGGCAGCGACGGTGTCACGACGTCGGGCACATCAACTGGCGGGCGGTCGACTGTTTTCGGCGGCCCTTTAGGAACGACCGAACACCCCGCAACAAGCGCGAACAGGGCCACCACAAGGCCCCGACCGATGCGTGCCCCTTGCCGCCTTGTGACTGCCTCTGCCATGTCCTGTTTCCTATGACGCAAACTCTGAGTCCCGGCCTTTACATCGTTGCCACCCCGATCGGCAATCTCGGTGATCTGAGTCCGCGCGCGGCCGCGACGCTTGCAGCAGCCGACGTTATCGCTGTCGAGGACAGCCGGGTTACAGGTAAGCTGTTGAACCACATCGGCATCAAACGCCCGATGGTTGCTTATCATGATCACAGCGATGCGCAGGTTCGGCAGGCACTTGTCGGACGTATGGCGAACGAAGCAGTCGCGCTTGTTTCGGATGCGGGCACGCCCCTGATATCGGACCCCGGGTACAAGCTGGTGCGCGATGCGCGCGCCGCGGGCGTTCCGGTTGTCACAATTCCCGGGCCCAGTGCTGTCGTTGCCGCGTTAACGCTTGCTGGGCTGCCGACCGATCGTTTTCTGTTTGTCGGTTTCATGCCCTCGAAAGCCAAAGCGCGCGCCGAAGCAATCGCCGAGATCGCTGCCATCCGTGCAACGCTGGTTCTTTACGAATCGGGCGCGCGTCTCGCTGCCAGTCTTGCCGCGCTTGCCAATGGTCTCGGCGACCGCGAAGCTGCCGTCGCGCGTGAACTCAGCAAATTATATGAGGAATGCATCACTGGCACGCTGTCAGAGTTAGCGGCGCGCTATGTCAATGCCCCGCCAAAAGGGGAAATCGTGATTGTCGTGGCACCCCCTTTGCCACCCGAAACCGCATCCCAAGATGAAGCCGACGCTGCCCTTGCCGAAGCGCTCACGCGCCTGTCGCCGGGACGGGCGGCAAGCGACGTTGCCACGCGGTTGAAGCTCGACCGCCGCACGCTTTATGCGCGCGCGGTTGCGCTGAAAGCGTGAAACGTCAAGCCGCCGAAGCGCGCGGTCGCAAGGGCGAAGCATATGCCGCGCTGTGGTTGCGCATGAAGGGCTGGAAAATTCTTGCCGAGCGCGTCCGGACGCCAGCAGGCGAAGTCGATATCGTTGCCAAGCGCGGCAATCTCGTTGCGTTTGTCGAAGTCAAAACGCGAGCGACGGCCGCCGAGCTCGATCATGCCATCGACGATTACCGACTCCGCCGTGTTGCTGCTGCCGCTGAAATCCTCAGCCCCCGATTTGCCGCGAACGGCGAAGATATCAGCATCGATGTCATCCTGATTGGGCCACGCGCTCTGCCTCGGCACCTTGTCAACGTCTGGCATGGCTGACAAAGGCGCGCCATGACTTTGCGCGCCGCCTTTCAAATGGATCCCATGGAAAGCCTCAATATAGGGGGCGATTCCAGCTTTGCGCTGATGCTCTGTGCGCAGGAACGCGGCATTAGCTTGTGGCATTACGATGTCGGCGCACTGACCTGGGATGGGGGACGGCTTTATGCGCATGCGCACCCCGTCACGGTGCAGCACAAGGCAGGCGACCATTATCGTTTCGGCAATCCGGTCACGCTCGATCTCGGTCGCGATGTCGATGTCGTGTTCATGCGGCAAGACCCGCCTTTCGATCTGAGCTACATCACGGCCACGCATCTGCTTGAGCGCATCCGCAGCGAGACGCTGGTCGTCAATGATCCCGAGTCAGTGCGTAACGCGCCGGAAAAGCTCTTCGTGCTCGATTATGCGCAATTCATGCCGCCGACCATGATCACGCGATCGCTCGATGACGCACGTGCGTTTCTCTCAAAGCATGAGCAGATCGTCGTAAAGCCGCTCCACGGCAATGGCGGCAAAGCAATCTTCAAGATCGACAGCGATGGCGCAAACCTCTCGTCGCTGATGGAAGTGTTCAACACCGCTTACGTCGAGCCGCATATGGTGCAGGCGTTCCTGCCGAGCGTTGCCGCAGGCGACAAGCGCATTGTCCTTGTCGACGGCGTTGTTGCCGGAGCGGTGAACCGCATTCCCGGCGAAGGTGAAATCCGTTCCAACCTTGCGGTTGGCGGCAAAGCCGCGAAAACTGAACTTACGGCAAGTGAACGCGAAATCTGCGATGCGCTCGGCCCCGAATTGAAGCGCCGCGGTCTATTGTTCGTCGGCATCGATGTCATCGGCGGCGAGTGGCTGACCGAGATCAATGTCACGTCGCCAACAGGGATCGTCGCCATCGACAAATTCAACGGGACGGACACCGCTGGCATGATCTGGGATGCCATTGACGCGCGGCTCGCGCGATGAGCGATCTCGTTTTCCGGATGATCGAATGGGGCGGTTATTTCGGCGTCGCGCTCCTGATGTTTCTCGAAACGGTGTTTCCGCCCATCCCGTCCGAAGTCATCATGCCGCTTGCCGGTGTGATTGCCGCGCGCGGCGAAATGTCGCTGCCGATCGTCATATTGTGCGGGACGACAGGCGCGATGCTGGGGAATATTGTCTGGTTCGGCGTTGCGAAATGGATAGGCTACGAACGCTTCGAGCCGCTGATCCGCCGCTTCGGCCGCTGGCTGACGCTCGACTGGAACGAAGTCGAACGCGTGCACAAGCTTTTCGACAATCATGGAAGTGCGATCGTCTTTATCGGGCGGATGCTGCCGACCGTGCGCTCGCTGGTTTCGATCCCGGCAGGCCTGCTCAAAATGCGCTTCGTGCCGTTCGTGTTGTGGTCGACACTCGGTTCCGCCATCTGGACGGCAGCCCTGGCCGTCGCAGGCTGGGTCCTCGGCCAACAGTTCACACAGGTCGAAACTGTTCTTGGGCCGCTTTCGCTCGCGGTGATCGGCGGCGTTGTGCTCTGGTATATTTACCGCGTAATCACCTGGCGCCCCGCAGCTTAGCTAAGCTGCGTCGCCGACGGCTTCTTTCTTAGCATAGACCCGTACGGGTTCTTTCGTGCCGGCAACGACGTCCTTGTCGATCATAACTTCGTCGACGCCGTCCATGCCGGGCAAGTCGAACATCGTGTCGAGCAAAATGCTCTCAAGAATCGACCGAAGTCCGCGCGCGCCCGTCTTGCGTTCGATGCCCTTTTTGGCGATCGCGACCAGCGCTTCATCGGTAAAGCCAAGATCGACATCTTCCATCTCGAACAGCTTGCGATACTGCTTCACCAGCGCATTCTTTGGCTCGGTCAGGATTTTGACCAATGCCTCAGTGTCCAGATCTTCGAGCGTTGCCACGACAGGCAAGCGCCCGACGAATTCAGGGATCAACCCGAACTTCAGCAAATCCTCCGGCTCGCAGCTTTGCAGGATCGCGCCCGTGCGACGATCATCGGGCCCCGCGACGTGCGCGCCGAAACCAATCGATTTACCCTGCAATCGGTCCCCGATGATCTTTTCGAGACCACTGAACGCCCCGCCGCAGATAAACAGGATATTGGTCGTGTCGACTTGCAGGAATTCCTGTTGCGGGTGCTTGCGCCCACCCTGCGGCGGCACACTCGCGGTCGTGCCTTCCATCAGCTTCAGCAGTGCCTGCTGCACGCCTTCCCCCGACACGTCGCGCGTGATCGATGGATTTTCCGCTTTGCGCGAAATCTTGTCGATTTCGTCGATGTAAACGATCCCGCGCTGCGCTCGCTCCACATTGTAATCGCTCGCCTGAAGCAGCTTTAGAATGATGTTCTCGACATCTTCGCCGACATAGCCCGCTTCGGTCAGCGTCGTCGCGTCTGCCATCGTAAACGGCACGTCGAGGATGCGCGCGAGTGTTTGCGCAAGCAGAGTCTTCCCGCAACCAGTCGGCCCGACGAGTAGGATGTTCGACTTGGCAAGCTCGACATCTGCACCCTTTTGCCCATGATTCAACCGCTTATAGTGGTTGTGGACTGCGACCGAGAGGACGCGCTTGGCCTTTTTCTGGCCGATGACGTAATCATCCAAAACGTCACAAATCTCCTGCGGCGTTGGCACGCCCCCATCTTTTTTAGAGACGAGCGACGATTTGGCTTCTTCGCGGATGATATCGTTGCACAAATCGACGCATTCATCACAAATGAACACCGTCGGCCCGGCAATGAGCTTTCGAACCTCGTGCTGCGACTTCCCGCAGAAAGAGCAATAGAGCGTGCTTTTTGAGTCGCTACCACTAAGCTTCGTCATTCGCGCCTTCCAAACGGGCTTGTGCCCAAAGCCATGTTACCGTCTCATATCTAACGGGCAATGCTGAATATGCCGTGACTATCAGTCTTCGGCAACCACAGGCCGCTTTTCCATCACTTCATCAACCAGACCGAATGCCTTGGCTTCGTCCGCTTCGAGGAACATGTCGCGGTCCATTGCCTTTTCGATCTCTTCGATCGTCTTTCCGGTATATTTTGCATATAGCGTGTTAAGCCGGTGGCGCATCCGCAAGATTTCCTTGGCCTGGATTTCGATATCGGAGGCCATGCCCTGCGCGCCGCCCGATGGCTGATGGATCATGATGCGGCTGTTGGTCAGCGCAACGCGCTTGCCGGGCTGTCCGGCGGCGAGCAGGACGCTGCCCATCGACGCACACTGCCCGATGCACACAGTCGTCACTTCGGGCCGGATATACTGCATCGTATCATGAATCGCCAGGCCCGACGTCACGACGCCGCCGGGTGAATTGATATACATGAAAATATCTTTTTTCGGGTTCTCGGATTCGAGAAACAGCAATTGCGCCGTAATCACTGATGCCATGTGATCCTCGACCTGGCCGGTCAGGAAAATGATCCGTTCGCGCAGTAACCGCGAATAAATGTCGAAACTGCGCTCACCGCGGGTCGATTGTTCGATGACGACCGGGATGAGGCCGCCGATGATGTCCGCGTGATCGGGCGTTTGCATATGTGATCCTTGTTTTGATTTCAGATACTATTTCGGTTGTGGACAGTGCGGGATCAAGCCCCTGGCGCGGGATACGATAAATAAGCCAGCCGCCGCACTTCGCGCCGCCCGCGCACCACGGTATCGAGGATCAGGCCGCAAAAGCCATTCAGTGCGGCGAGGATCATCAGGCCCGTTGCCAGTATCGCTGTCGGAAAGCGCGGGACCAGCCCGGTTTGAATAAAGGTAACGACAAGCGGAATGGCCAGGATCACTGCTATAGCCGCGAGCACGGCGGCAACGCTGCCGAAGAACAGGAGCGGCCGTTCGAACCGAAACAGCATCACGATCGTTTTTAGAATGCGCCAGCCATCCGAATAGGTGCTGAGCTTGGAAACCGACCCCGCCGGACGCGCGGCGTAGGCCGTCACGATTTCGCCGACTGGCATCTGCATCTCGAGCGCATGGACGCTGATTTCAGTCTCGATTTCGAACCCTGTCGACAGCACCGGAAAACTTTTTACGAAACGTCGCGAGAAGACACGGTATCCACTCAGCACATCGCTGAAACTGCGGCCGAAAGCCCAAGCTAGCATGTTCGTCAGCATGGCGTTGCCGAACCGATGTCCGCGCCGATACGCCGCTTCGACTTCTGAGCGGCGCGCCGCGACCACCATATCGAGGCGCTCTGCGATCAGCTGCGCGATAATTCCTGGTGCTGCAGCTGCCTCGTAGGTCGCGTCGCCATCGGCCATGACGTAGATATCAGCGTCGATATCGGCAAACATCCGGCGCACCACATGGCCTTTGCCTTGCATCCGCTCGGTTCGGACGATTGCGCCCGCTGCGGCCGCCACGTCACGCGTCCGGTCGCTGGAGTTGTTGTCGTACACATAGATTTCAGCATCGGGCAGGACAGCACGGAACCCCGCAACCGTTGCCGAAATCGCGGCTTCTTCGTTGTAGCAAGGCAACAGGACGGCAATGCGAAACTGCTTCATGGCCGTCCTTTATGCACGCCTGCCGTTTAAGCCTTCTTTTTCGCTGCCGGCTTTTTTGCCGCTTTTGCCGGAGAACCGCCTGCAGTCTCGGTCACCGCCGCTTCGTTTTTCTTCGCCGACGCCTTTTTTTCGGCCACGGGCTTGGCTTCAGCCGGTTCGGCTTTTTTCGCAGCGGATTTCTTCGCCTTGGCAGGCTTTACATCATGCGCATGGTCATGCCCGCAATTGGGTCCGTGCACATGGCCTTCTTCTTCCTCGATGGCGGCTTCGAGTTCGGCTTTTGCCACAGTGCGATCGCTGATTTCCGCTTTTGAAAACAGGAAATCGACGACCTTGTCCTCATAAAGCGGCGCGCGGAGCTGTGCTGCGGCCATCGGCTCTTGCTGGACATATTGCACGAAGCGTTCGCGATCCTTCGGGTCATATTGTGCCGCTGCCTGCTGGATCAGCCGGTTCATTTCGGCGCTCGTGATCTCGATGCCATTGCCCTGCCCGATTTCCGACAGAAGCAGCCCCAGCCTAACGCGACGCTCGGCAATCGACCGATAATCGGCTTTGTCGGCTTCCATTTCGGCAAGTGCGGCTTTCGGATCTTCTTCCTTGGCCGCTTCCTGTTCGAGCTGCGCCCAGATCTGGTTGAATTCGGCATCGACCATCGACGGCGGCACCGCAAAGTCATGCGCGCCAGCCAGATGATCGAGCAATTTGCGTTTCATATGCGTGCGCGTCAGGCCGTTGTGCTCCTGCTCGATTTGCCCGCGGATCAGGTTGCGCAGCTGCTCGAGACTTTCGAGACCAAGCGTCTTGGCAAATTCATCGTCGGCTACGGCAGCCTTGGCCACGCGGACTTCGTTGATCACGAGGTCGAACGTCGCGGGCTTACCCTTCAGATACGCGACATTATAATCCTCAGGGAATGTCACGTTGATCTGCTTTTCGTCATTGGCTTTGACGCCGATCAACTGGTCTTCGAAGCCCGGAATCAACCGGCCTGTGCCAATTTCGACCGACATGCCGTCGCCCTTGCCACCATCGAACGGCTCGCCATCAACTTTGCCGAGATAATCC
>JANODH010000200.1:0-3867 GCA_031412595.1 Sphingomonas sp.
ATATCCTGCTGAAAATAGCGATCTGCCGAGCCCCGCGCCATCGCGCCGACGCTGCCCATGCCGCGATAGGATTTGTAGGATCGGCCTTGGTAGAGAAAAATCTCGCCTGGCGCTTCTTCGGTGCCTGCCAGCAGCGATCCCACCATCACCGTCGATGCGCCACCCGCCAGCGCCTTGGCAATATCGCCCGATGTGCGCAGCCCACCATCGGCGATGACGGGAATACCCGATTTTGCGGCTTCGTTTGCAGCATTCATGATCGCCGTCAATTGCGGCACGCCAACGCCTGCCACGACGCGCGTCGTGCAAATTGAACCGGGACCGATCCCGACTTTAATTCCGTCTGCGCCCGACCCGATCAAAGCGCGCGTGGCTTCGGCCGTGGCGACATTGCCCGCCACAATTTGCACATTGTTGCTGATCTTGCGGATTCGCTCGACGGCAGCAAGCACCATTGACGAATGACCATGCGCCGTATCGACCACGATGAGGTCGCATTCAGCATCGATCAAAGCTTCGGTTCTCTCAAAGCCCGCATCGCCCGTCGTCGTTGCTGCCGCCACGCGCAGCCGACCCGTACCGTCCTTCGTCGCATCGGGATAGGTTACGGCCTTTTCGATGTCCTTGACCGTGATCAACCCGGTGCACCGGAAATTTGCATCGACAACCAGCAGTTTTTCGATTCGCCGCTGATGCAGCAGCCGCTGCGCTTCTTCCTGGCTGACGCCTTCCTTGACGGTCGCTAGGTTCTGGCTGGTCATCAATTCACTGACCGGCTGCGCCGGATTTTCGGCAAAGCGCACGTCACGGTTGGTGAGGATACCAACAAGCGTGCCCGATGCTTCAACGACCGGAATCCCCGAAATCCGGTGCCGCAGCATCAGGTCGCGTGCGTCGGCAAGCGTCTGATCGGGGCGAATCGTGATCGGATTGACGACCATGCCGCTTTCGAAGCGCTTGACTGCGCGAACGGCGTCCGCCTGCGCTTCGACTGTCAGATTGCGATGAAGGACACCGATCCCGCCCAGCTGCGCCATGACGATTGCCATGTCCGCTTCGGTCACGGTGTCCATCGCCGAAGACAGGATCGGGATGTTAAGCGAAATCGCTTTGGTCAACTGCGTCCGCGTGTCCGCCTGGCTGGGCAAAACGTCACTTTCGCCGGGCTGCAAAAGCACGTCGTCGAAAGTCAGCCCGAGGGGGATATCCATAGCCGGAAAAGTGCCTGTTGCGAGTCGTGGCAGTCCATGTAACTGCGTGACCACCAATGCGCCAGCGCAGGACCGGACACACCCGTCCTCAGCTTTGGGTTTACCGAGCCAGTCTGCCGGCCATGCCGATGATGTCGTCGAGCGGATTCCCGTCGCGGTCCATGTCGAGAAGCGAACCAAGGCCTCCCATCATTCCGCCTGCTGGCGGCGCCGTCTGCTGTCCGCCACCTATCATGCCCCCCAGGACGCTGCCGAGCATGCCGCCCAGCCCGCCGCCTTCGTTCTGCGTCGGCGTTGGCTGCGGGCCGCTTGCCTGATTAGCCATATAGCCCGCGACTGCCATCGCGATCAGCGGCAACATCTTCTTGAGCAAATCGTTCGACAGCCCGGTTTTTGCCGCGGCGTCTGCGGCGACGGTTCGGCTGACGTCTTTGGAGCCAAAGATCTGCCCCAGCACGTCATTGCCTGCATCGACGTTGCTCGGGCCCGCGCCGAGAACGCTCGCAAGCAGACCGCCACCGCCCATGCCGCCCAGCATACCGATCAGGCCGCCGAGGCCACCGGGCTGTGCCTGAGCCTGCCCCTTGAAGCCGCCGAGTATTGCGGGAAGCAAGGCCGCAGCACCCGATTCAGCTGTGCTTTCGTCGACGCCCAATTCGCGCGCAATCGCGCCAATACCGCCAGCTTGGTTCAATATTTCGATCATATTCACGGCGTCACCTCCTGGATCGTCGGGACAACCTAAGCGCGGTCATCGACGCTGTCAGCCGCATTCGACAAGAAAACCGCGTTACACAGAATTAACCACGATGCCTTAGTCCGAAGCCATGACAGTCACACCCTCTGTGCAATTCGATCGCGCAATCAAGATCGTCGCAATTCTGGTGATGTTCGTGATCATGACAGCAATCGCCACGAATTTGCGCTTCACGTTGCAAACCGATTTCGTCAGTTTCTGGGCGGCGTCGAAGCTGGCATTGGCAGGCACACCTGCCGCCGCTTACGATCTTGATCTGCACCGATCGATGGAAATGACTGCCGTAGCGATCGAAGGAACGATTCCATTCACATATCCACCGCCTTATCTCTTCGCGGTCTTTGCGCTTGGTTTGCTGCCTTATGCGGTGGCACACGCCGTCTGGGTCTTGACTACGCTTTCGGCTTTTGTTGCGGCCACACAAAAATTGATCCCAGGCGGAGGCATTCTCGCGCTGGCCTTTCCGCCTGCGATCATTTGCGGGATCGGCGGGCAGAACAGTTTCCTGATCGCCGCCATTATGATCACAGGCATGATATTGCTGAGATTCCAACCCTTCGCGGCGGGTCTCATGTTTGGTTTGATCGTGTTCAAGCCGCACCTTGGGCTGCTGCTGCCGCTTGCCCTTCTCGCCGGGCGTGAGTGGCGCGCATTTGCTGCTGCAACCGTCTCGACGGTCGCTCTGGTTTTTTTCAGCGTTGCGGCATTCGGTCTGGCGAGTTGGGAGGGTTTCCTCGCACTCATACCACTGGCCGGCAACGTTGCAGCAGCGGGCCTCGTCAGCTGGAACAAAATGGCAAGCCTCTTTGCGGCGCTGCGCCTTCTCGGCATGCCTGCATATCTTGCAGCGGTAATCCATCTGGCAGTTGCGATAGCGGCGTGCATCATTGTCTGGCGCGTCTGGCGGATGTCATCCGATGCCGTCCTTCGTGCCGCTGTGCTCGGCAGCGCAACGCTGCTGATCAGTCCCTATGTCTTCATATATGATCAGGTCTTGCTCGTTCCCGCGCTCGCCTATCTGTGGCAGCGTAGCAGCAACAGACGCGCACTGAGCTTGGCCTACATGATCTCAGGCCTCGGCCTAGCGGGCAACTTCTATAGCGCTGCGACGTTGAATATCGCGCCGATCGTGCCGGTCATGCTGCTGGCACTGATCTGGCGCGATTTTCGTTTCGGGTCTCTTGCGGACCGCCCTTATGCTGCTTTCGGCGCTGACTCGCGAACGCCTTCGTCGACGTGATCGGCAAATTGGGCGAAATTATCGATAAACTGCCCAACTAGTTTCTTCGCTGTCACATCATAATCCGATGGGTCAGCCCATGCGGCACGCGGATCGAGTATCCCGCTATCGACGCCTTCAACGGCGACCGGCACTTTGAACCCGAAATTGGGGTCGGTGCGGAATTCGGCATTGTTCAGGCTGCCATCGAGAGCTGCGTTCAGCAAGGCACGCGTGGCCTTGATCGGCATGCGCTTGATCCCCGGCATCGTTGCCTTGCCGCCGGTCCAGCCCGTGTTGACGAGCCAGCACGTCGCTCCGCCCTTCGCAATACGTTCTTTGAGCAAATTGCCGTACACACTCGGGTGGCGCGGCATGAACGGCTCACCGAAACACGTCGAGAATGTCGCTTCGGGCTCGGTCACGCCGATTTCGGTCCCCGCGACGCGCGCTGTATAGCCCGACAGGAAGTGATACATGGCCTGCTCGGGCGTCAGCTTTGCGATCGGCGGGAGGACGCCGTAAGCATCCGCCGTTAGCATGATCACATTGGTCGGTGCAGGACCCAGATTGTCGTCGCTGCAATTCGGTATGAATTCGATCGGATAAGAGCCGCGGCTGTTTTCCGCGAGACTCGCATCATCGAAATCGAGTTCGCGCGTCACCGGATCGATCACGAC
>JANODH010000201.1:0-7768 GCA_031412595.1 Sphingomonas sp.
CAACCGGTACATTGCCGAAACACTGGAGCAGGTGCGCGAAACCGGTTTCACACGCACTTTGTTCGGTCGCAAAGTCCATTTCACGCGGATCAAATCGGCCAATCAAGCCGAACGACAGGGCAGCGAGCGCGCCGCGATCAACGCACCCATCCAGGGGACGAGCGCTGACATCATCAAGCGCGCGATGGTTCGGATGCTGCCCGCGCTTGCCGATGCCGGGTTGCCCAACGTGCGAATGCTGTTGCAAGTCCATGACGAACTCGTCTTTGAACTGCCGGAAGGCGATGTCGACGCCGCAAGCGCCGTGATCCGCCCGGTCATGGCGACGGCGGCAGAGCCACTGGTCAAACTCGACGTTCCGCTCGACGTTGAAATCGGGACGGGATTAAGCTGGGGCGCAGCGCATTGAGCAATTCTGAGTCCGACCTTGCGGCTCTGGCCAAGGGCGGGCGGACCAATGTGTTCGGCTTCATGCTGCGCCTTGCAGCACGCGTGCCCTTCCTGTTCATCGCGGGACGGATCTACGGGCCTGAAGCATTGGGGCGGATGGCCTATGCCGTGCTCGTGGTCGAATTTGCCGCGCAACTGGCCACGCTCGGGCTGAAGCGCGGGCTGGCGCTCCAACTTAGCAACGATTCGCGCGGCGCCGGCCATGTGGTCTGGGATGCGCTGTTGCTCGTGCTCGGTGCATCGGCACTGCTCACCGTGCCGCTGTTGCTGTTTCCGCAAGCAATGTTTCCGAACAGCAGCCCCACGGGCTTTGACAATCTGTTGCCGCTGGTGATCTTCATGATCGCGGCCACCGATGTGATGCTGGCAGCGCTTGCCTACCGGTTCAACGTCGCTGCCAGTGTAACAGCGCGGGCCATCGTCGAACCGTGGACCATCAGCATTGCCGCGCTTGCTTTGTCATGGTGGTCGATCCGCGACGGGCTGTTGACGGCTTATGCCCTGTCCATGGGTGCCGCTTTTGTCGCCGCACTCATCCCGTTTGTCCGCGCCTACAAATGGCCGGGTGCATGGCGCCCGAGAGGTGAAAACCTGATCCCGCTAGCCCGCCGCAACTTGCCGCTGGCAGCGGCCGATGCCATCGAATGGGGATCGCGGCGGATCGATCTGGCCATTCTCGGCCTGTTCGTTTCGCCTGCCGCCGTCGGCATATATTATGTCGCGCAAAACCTTGCGTCCTTGCCGCAGAAGCTGAAAACGAGCTTCGATCCGGTGCTCGGCCCCGTAATCACGCGCAATCTCGAAGCCGGAAACCGCCCCGCCATCGCCTCTGCCATCAGCCAGGTAGGATTCTGGATCGTGGCGGCTCAAGCGGGCATTGCCCTTGCCTTGGGGATCCCCGGCGCGGCTATCATGGGCTTGATCGGCCCCGGCGGGGCGTTTGTCGGCGGTAATGGTGCGCTGGCGTTCTTGCTGCTTGCCGAAGTGATCGCCGCGACGGCCGTCGTCAGCGAAGCGGCCCTCGTTTACATCGCGCGCCATCGCAATATGATGATTTCACTTGGCGCACTCGCGCTGCAGGCAGGACTGTCGTTCCTGTTCATCGCTGCGATGCGCGAACGTGGCTGGCCCGAATTGTGGCAGGCCGCGGGCCCGGCTGCCGCTTTGGCCGTTTCGCTTGCCGTCGCGGCGATCGTCAAATCGCGGCTGGCCGCGCGGCTGCTGGGAGCCCCGATCACGCTGTGGCGCTGGCCGCTTCTGTTTGCCAGCATCGCCTCTGCAGCGGTCGGCGGTATCGCCACAGCAACGCCCGAATGGAGCGAACTGATTATCGGCATACCGGCCATGCTCGCTGTTTATTGCGGGATGATCTGGCGATACGGTTTCAAGCCCGAGGATCGCAAGCTGTTCGACCGGTCGCACCTTAGTGGCGAAAGTGCCGCATCCCCGTAAACAACATGGCAAGGCCGGCTTTATCGGCGGCCGCAATCACTTCATCGTCGCGAATCGAACCGCCCGGCTGGATAACTGCGGTTGCTCCAGCTTCGATCGCTGCCAGCAAACCATCGGCAAACGGGAAAAACGCGTCCGAAGCAACAGCGCTGCCCATCGTGCGCGGTGCGCCCCAACCGGCTTTTTCAGCTGCGTCCTTTGCTTTCCATGCAGCGATCCGCGCGGATTCAAGCCGGTTCATTTGTCCGGCACCGATTCCGGCGGTGCTGCCGTCACGCGCATAAACAATGGCATTGGATTTGACATGCTTGGCGACGGTCCAGGCAAAACGGCAATCGGCCAGCTCGCGCGGCGTCGGCTGACGCTTTGTCACCACCTTGATTTCGCCCAGTTGCCCATTGTCGCGCGATTGCAGCAGGAAACCCCCGGCAATCGACTTCATCGCCAGCCCATCGCGCGCCGAATCGGGCAGTTCGCCTGTCAACAAAAGCCGCAGATTCTTCTTGCGCGCAAAGATGGCACGCGCATCGGCATCGGCATCGGGGGCAACCACCACTTCGGTGAAGATATCTGCAATCGCTTCGGCGGTCGCCCCATCGAGCGGCCGATTACACGCAATTATCCCGCCGAATGCCGAGACTGTGTCGCAGGCGAATGCCGCGCGATAGGCGTCGACCAGCGTATCACCCGACGCCACGCCGCACGGGTTGGCGTGCTTGACGATAACGACGGTCGGCGGGCCGCCACGGAATTCGCTGACCAGTTCGAGCGCGGCATCGGCATCGTTATAATTGTTGTAGCTGAGCGCCTTGCCCTGGATTTGCTCGGCTTGCGCAACGCCGCGAACGGCCGGTCCGGCCGGAACGTACAGAGCGGCGCGCTGATGCGGATTTTCACCGTAGCGCAATTCTGCCCCGATACGCAGCGGGATGCTGACCGTTTCCGGAAACATCTCGCCCTGGTCGGCTAAGGCAAACCATGATGCAATCGTCGCGTCATATTGCGCCGTCAGCGCATAGGCTTTTGCTGCCAGCCGCTTGCGTTCGGGCAGCGTGGTCGCACCGCTTGCGACCGTCGCATAGTCGGCGGGGTCCGTCACGACGGCGACATGCGCATGATTCTTTGCTGCCGAGCGGATCATCGACGGGCCACCGATATCGATATTCTCGATCACATCGTCGCGCGCCGCGCCGCGCGCTACGGTCTGTGCAAAGGGATAAAGATTGACGACGACAAGGTCGATCATGCCGATTGCATGACCAATCGCGGCGGCCATGTGCTCGGCATTATCGCGCACGGCGAGCAACCCGCCATGCACTTTGGGGTGCAATGTTTTTACGCGGCCATCCATCATTTCGGGAAAGCCCGTCAGATCGTCGATATCGCGCACCGTAAGCCCGGCATCGCGCAATACCTTTGCCGTGCCGCCAGTCGAAACCAGTTCAACGCCGTGCACTGCCAGCGCTTGGCCTAGCTCGACCAAACCGGCTTTGTCGGACACCGAAAGCAATGCCCGTTTGATCTTGATGTCCGTCATTTTATCCCGCTCGTTTCAGCAGCCACGAAACCGTCGCGCCGCCTGCCGGCGCTTCGCCCGAGACGACGAATTGCAGCGAGGGCACCGGGCGTCCGGCGCCATTGATCCACAAGCTTTCCTCGACCGTCAGCGCCCCACCACGACAACGGAATTGCCAAAGCGGCCCGCGATCGATCCGCAACAGCGCTGCCAGACCGTCTGCCGTCGGCGTGACTTCGACACCGGGTGCAAGATGAAATCGGATCGCAAACTGCGCGCCATTCGCCTTGCGACGGCGCGGCGATGGCAGCAGGGCATCTTCGCCGCGCAGTTCGCGGCCATTGCCTGATAGCGCCAGCATGCGTTTGTGGATGAAGCCGAAGCGCTTTGCATAACCGTCGTGGCTGGCATCGATCCGACTGCCGCCTTCGGCTTCCTGCCGGTCAAGTTCGACCGCCCGGACGCCTGCGCCCAATGTCCCGTCGGCATGGACTGCTGTCGAATTACTGTCGCCGATAACAAGGGTCGAATGTGCCGCCGTCGTGCGCAAACCATGGGCAAGGTCGGCAGCGACGACCGCCGTGCCGCGTCCGCCCCCGCAATTGACGATCAGCCGCTGTTCGCCGTCGGACAATTCGAAAGCAAGCGTCGATGCGCACCCGCCGCCGCCGATCCGGCTGGCAGGCGGCGGCGCGGCATCGGCAATCACCACTGTCGCACCAGCTGCCATCCGTTGATAGCCCCAATCCCGCGCCTGGCGCAGCGCCCGCGTTCGCACGCCGCTAGCCGCAACGACTTGCCTGATCTGTTCGGCCGCGACGGGCCCTGATCCCTGCCAACTCGACAAGGCGTCGTCGCCAAGCGTCACGCCGTGCAATGCAGCAACAGCGCGTAACAGCAGGCCGGTGACGAACTCGGGCGCTTCCTCGCGGCGCGCGGCATAAACCTGCGCAAGCATCGACAAAAGAATGACGGCGTCGGACTGATCGACGGGTGAACGGCTGACAATCCCGCCATCTTCGCTGAAGCCGCTTTGCATGGCGCGCTGCAACCCTGCTTCGCCAAAGCTCCGCCGCGGCTCGCCACCGGGGATGAGCATGCCGGCCGTGACGATACCTGCCCATGCCGCGACGCGCGCGATCCCCTGAGTCGCGCGATCCGCCCCGCGATCGAGATGGCGTGCCCCCCGGGCGAGGGCATGGAGCACGGAAGAGCGATACACCAGATCGTTCGATGACAGGATCAGCGGGGCATGCGCCGTCCAGAACAATGTCCGCCAGCCGACCAGATCGGGCCGCCATCCGGCATCGCTGACGGTATCGCCGTGCGCGGTCAGCCAAGCGCGCATCAACCGCTCCGCCACGGGCGCGCAGGCTGCGCGGTCGCCTACGGCCCCGAGATCGCGGAGCCACTCGAACCGGTGAAGATAATCGGCAAACGGTGCCGAAACTCCATCGTCGCCAAACGTGATGGCGTCGAGCGCGAGGCTCTCGCCGCGCCAGCGCATCGTGCCCGACAGCATCCATTGCCCCGCCTGCCGATTGCCGGGCATCGGATCGGTCGGCACGGCGAGCAGCTTCAGCGGATAACGCCCCTTCAGCCGCATGGCATGCAGCGGTGTCCGCCAGGTCAGCCGATAGAATTGATTGGCGAGCCGTTCGCCGAGCGACAGCCCCTTGTCGCCGACGCGGACAAGCCGTTTGCCCGGCTCGATCCCGTCGCTTTCATCCATGCCGTCAGCCACCACGAAGCGCGCGGATGTTATCGGCATAGGCAGCCGGGCCACCGCTGAACGTTGCTGTCCCGGCAACCAGCACGTCTGCACCGGCGGCAATAATTCGCGGCGCCGTATCGCGCGTCACGCCGCCATCGACCTGCAGTGCGATATCACGCCCGGTCTTGTCGATCATCTTTCGGATCGCTTCGATCTTGCGTAGCTGGCTGTCGATGAAGCTCTGCCCGCCGAAGCCGGGGTTCACGCTCATGACGAGCACCAGATCGATTTCGTCGATCAGATAATCGAGCATTTTGGCCGGCGTCGCCGGATTAAGCGAAATACCCGCTTTCTTACCAAGCCCCTTGATATGCTGAACCGTCCGGTGGGTATGCGGACCGGCTTCGGCATGGACCGTGATGATATCCGATCCCGCTTCAGCAAAAGCATCGAGGAAGTGATCGACCGGCGCGATCATCAGATGAACATCGAGAACCTTGGTCGTGTGCGGCCGCAGCGCTTTGACGACCATCGGCCCGATCGTAAGATTGGGCACGAAATGGCCGTCCATCACATCGACATGAACCCAGTCGCATCCGGCTTCGTCGATGGCGCGGACTTCTTCGCCGAGACGCGCAAAATCGGCACTGAGAATCGATGGCGCAATACGGACGGGTTGTTGCATGGCAGGGCCATAGCGAGGCCCCGCCGGAGCGACAAGGCGGAGTCAGCCGCGTTTCAAGCGCGCCACGAAAAAGGCGTCGAGACCAGGCTTGGGCAGAATGCGGACATGACCCGCCTCGTCGGGCAGCAGCCCCGCTGGCAATTCGGTTGCCGCGATTGGATCGACCGTAAACCCGCTCGCTTCGATCACGCCTTCGCCTTCAGCGCGCTCGAGCGAACATGTGGCGTAGATCAGCCGGCCCTCTGGCTTCAGCCATGCCATTGCCCGTCCAAGCAAACGACCTTGGAGCCCAGACAGCGCGGCCACATCGCTCGCGCCGATCCGGTGCAGAACATCGGGGTGACGGGCAAATGTGCCGGTCGCCGTGCATGGTGCATCGAGCAGGATCGCATCGACTGGCGCGGATGGTTCCCATGTCATGATGTCGTCGGTCACGATTTCGGCCGCCAGCTTTGTCCGTGCGAGATTCTCACGCAACCGCATCGTGCGTCCGGCGTGATTGTCGACAGCGGTCACGGCCCAGCCCTGCGCGGCAAGCTGCATCGTCTTGCCGCCGGGCGCTGCGCACAAGTCGAGCACCGTTCGCCCTTCACCCGCCCCGAGCAACCGCGCGGGGACCGAAGCCGCGAGATTCTGCACCCACCAGCGGCCATCGTCGTAGCCCGGTAGTGCCGTAATCGCCGTGCCGCGCGGCAATCGCCGGTGGCCGGGGGCGAGCGCTTCACCGTCGAGACCGGCATCATTCGCAGGATCGCACAACGTGACGTCGAGCGGCGGCGGTTCGGCCAGCGCCCGTGCTGCATCGGCAAGCGCTTGCGCGCCCCAGACCGCCCAGCGCGCGGCGACTTCGGGCGGCAATGTCGGCAATGCGGGCATCAATACCCCCTGCCGGATCAGCGTTCCGAATACGCCGTGGACCAGCCGCCGTGGTCCGCCGAGCACCATCGGCAGCGCGGTCGCAATCGCAGCATGCGGCGGCGTCTTCAGAATCAGTGCCTGCACCAGCGCAATGCGCAACACCATCCGCGCTTTGGCATCGTCGGGCAGGCGCGTGCTTGTCGCGGTATCGATCAGCCCGTCAAGATCAGTCAGATGGCGCAGCACTTCGCTCGCAATCGCCAAAGCCAGCGCGCGATCTTCATGCGCCGCTATCCCGCGTGTCGCATTGGCCACTGCATTGTCGAGCGTTTGCCCTTGGCGCAGCACAGCATCGAGCAACCGCAGTGCTGCCTGACGCGCGGGCAATCCTGCAATTTGCCCTTCGACTTGTTTTACTGGAGCCCTTGCGCCGCCGCCATATCCACCCGATTTGATCATTCGAGCCCTTTAGGACATATCGAGCAATGAACAAGAACCGCCCCGCGCATGTGAAACCCCCCGCTTATCTCTCGAAAAGCCCGCCCGTTCCCAAGCCCGAGCCGATTGCGCTGCAAACCGAACATGGCGGCAAGGACGGCCCCGAACCCACGCGCTACGGCGATTGGGAACGAGAAGGGATTTGCTGGGATTTCTAAGCTTCGTCGCGCAGCGGACGGGCAAGCAAAGCATTGACGACAGCATCGACAGGCTGCCCGGCAAGCAGCGCGCAGACGGCATCGACAACCGGCATTGCCACATCGCGCGAACGCGCGGACGCTTGCAGCACGGGGGCGGTGAAAGCCCCTTCGGCGACGGTCTGGCCGCCGAGCAAGCTTGCGGCATCTTTGCCTTCGCCCAAGCCAACTCCAAGCGAGAAATTGCGCGACGCGCGCGACGAGCAGGTCAGGACCAGATCGCCGAGGCCCGAGAGCCCCGCCAATGTTTCTGCCCTTCCGCCGCGCGCCATGCCGTATCGGACCATTTCGGCGAAGCCGCGCGCGACGACGGCAGCGCGCGCATTTTCACCAAGCCCCCGCCCTGCGACGACACCGCAGGCAATCGCAAGGACGTTTTTCACGGCGCCACCGATTTC
>JANODH010000202.1:0-5555 GCA_031412595.1 Sphingomonas sp.
GGACCCAGATTGTCGTCGCTGCAATTCGGTATGAATTCGATCGGATAAGAGCCGCGGCTGTTTTCCGCGAGACTCGCATCATCGAAATCGAGTTCGCGCGTCACCGGATCGATCACGACATTTTCAAGGATCGTCCCGAATTGCTTTGTCGTTGCGAAAATCTCAGGCTCGGCTTCAGCTGAAAGCCGGATCATTTTTGCATAGCAACCGCCTTCGAAATTGAAGACAGCCGTGTCGGACCAGCCATGCTCGTCGTCGCCGATCAGCGTGCGGCTGGCGTCGGCGCTCAACGTCGTCTTGCCCGTGCCAGACAGTCCGAAGAAAATTGCGGTATCACCTTTGGCGCCGATGTTTGCCGAACAATGCATCGGCATAACGCCCTGCAGCGGCAGCTTGTAATTCAGTATTCCGAATACTGACTTCTTCATCTCGCCGGCATAAGCCGTGCCACCGATCAAAATCAGCTTTTCTGTGAAGTTGACTGCGATGACGGTCTCGCTGCGGCATCCATGCCGTTCGGGATCAGCGCGGAAGCTCGGCAAATCGATAATCGTGAATTCGGGGTTGAAGCCAGCGAGTTCGGCAACTTGCGGACGGACCAGAAGCGTGCGGATAAACAGGCTGTGCCACGCAAATTCGGTTATCACGCGGACGTTTACGCGATATTCCGGCTGCGATCCGCCGTACAGATCCTGCGCATAGAGTGTCTCTTTGGCGGCCAGTGCAGCCATGAAGTCCGATTTCAGCGCCGCGAAGTGCTCAGGTGTCATGCCCCGGTTGGTCTTGCCCCACCAGATCGTCGTTTCGGTTTCGGCATCGCGCACGATATATTTGTCTTTGGCCGACCTGCCGGTGTGCTTGCCCGTTTCAACGACGAATGGGCCGTCCTTTGCCAAAACGCCCTCACCATTGGCGATCGCCAATTCGTAAAGCGGTGCGGTCGTAAGATTCCAGTGAACCGACGCTTCGGTTGCGATGCCTTGCTCAGCAAGGGCAAAATTAGGGGCACGATCGGCCACGATAATCACTCCATTTCAAGTACAGTGCGGTTTGTGACCCGTCTTCGTATACGTATGCATCAGCGCTTAAGGGGCGCTTTACGCATCGTCAAACGCTGTTCGGTTGCTGCGCGCCGGGTGATGCTTTATCGCGGGACATTGTGAATGCGACCATTGCCCTCATCGATGACGACCGCAATATTCTTACGTCAGTGTCGATTGCGTTAAAGGCCGAAGGTTTTTTGACGCGCGTCTATGCTGACGGCGAAACCGGGCTGAAGGCGCTTCTCGATAACCCACCCGATCTTGCTGTATGCGACATCAAGATGCCGCGGCTCGACGGTCTTGAATTGCTTCGTCGACTGCGTGAGAAATCTGCGCTCCCTGTCATTTTTCTGACCTCGAAGGACGACGAGCTCGATGAGGCACTCGGGCTGGCGCTGGGTGCGGACGATTATATCTCGAAGCCTTTTTCCCAGCGCCTTTTGATTGCGCGGATAAAAGCGATATTGCGGCGTGTGGAGATCAGCCGCAGCGCACCTGATCCCGATGCGCAATCATCCGAACCGATCATTCGCGGGCGTCTCGAGATGGATCCCGCGCGCCACCGTGTCCAGTGGGATGGCAAAAACGTCGCACTAACCGTCAGTGAATTCATGATTCTCGAAGCACTGGCTGCTCGCCCGGATATCGTCAAAAGCCGTAACCAGTTGATGGACGTCGCGTATCAGGACGATGTGTACGTCGATGACCGAACGATCGACAGTCATATCAAGCGGTTGCGCCGCAAGTTCCGCCAGGTTGATCCGAATTTCGATGCGATCGAAACGCTATACGGCGCGGGATATCGCTTCTCCGATGTCTGATGCAGACGCGCCGTCACGCTGGCGGATGCGTGGCTCACTGACCAGGCGCATTCTGGCCGTCAACATCATTGCGCTTGCACTTGTCGGCGGAAGTATTTTCTACCTTGATGGGTTTCGCACGCGCCTGATCGAGGAACGCCGCACGCAGCAGGAAAGCGAACTCGAGCTTGTCGCAACGGTTCTCGCTTCGTCGCCGGACAGTGCGCACGCGGCGATCATTCGGTCGCTCGGACAAGAAGCCGGGGACCGCATTCGCACTTATAATGCGAAAGGCGACTTGGCCCTGGACAGCTGGCAACTGGGGCCGCGCACTTTCCGCTTGGTCGACCCGGACACCGAAACGCGCGACGCGCGTATAGCGCGGTGGATGGACGCCATTGTTGATCGTATCGTCCGCGCGCGCATACCACCGCCTTACATCGATCAGGGCCGGTCGAATGCGAAAAACTGGCCTGAATTGGATGCCGTCATGTCCGGCGATGCGCACATTGCATCGCGCGTTCGCCTTGCCCCTGACCGAACGGCAATGATCACGGCGGCAACGCGGGTCGGCAATCGTCCAATCTTTCTTTTGTCCGTCGAAAACGCGCTCGATGTGACGCGCCTGATCCGCGAAGAGCGGTTTCGCCTGATTGTCATCGTTCTGCTGGCGCTGCTGCTGTCGGTCGCGCTTTCGTTTTTTCTTGCACGTACTATTGTGCGTCCCATGCGTCGCCTTGCCGAAGCAGCGCTGCGCGTAAAGCAAGGGCGCGCGCGAGATGTCGTGATCCCGCGACTGCCGGATCGGAACGACGAGATTGGGCAGTTGGCGCGTGCTCTGTCTGATATGACGCGGACGCTGCGCGATCGCATCGACGCCGTCGAAGCGTTTGCAGCCGATGTGTCGCACGAATTGAAAAATCCGCTGGCGTCACTTTCGTCAGCCGTCGAAAGTCTCGATCGTGTCTCGGATCATGACGATCGCCAGCAATTACTTGCCATCATCGGCGACGACGTGCGGCGGCTCGACCGATTGATTACGGACATTGCCGACATCTCGCGTCTCGACGCCCAACTTAGCCGGTCTGCCTTTGCGCCGGTGAACTTGGGCATATTGATGCAAACGCTGATCGATGCCCGGACCTCGCGTGACCCAATGTTAGCCGGGCGCTTTCGCTTTGTCCGGCCATTCGACGCCGTCATTCTTGTCGGTGACGAAGTGCGGTTGGCCCGCGTCATCGACAATCTGATTGATAACGCCCTGTCGTTTGCGCCGCCTTTGAGCCTCGTTCACTTGGGCGTCGCTTCTCGAAGCAATAACGCAATGTTTTGGGTGGAAGACGAAGGCTGCGGGGTTGCTCCCGATGCTCGCGAAGCCATATTTCGCCGTTTTCATAGTGACCGGCCCGAAAGCGATCCCTTCGGACAACATTCGGGACTTGGTCTCGCCATCGCCAAAACGATCGTCGAAGGTCATAGCGGCACCATCGTCGTGACCGACAGCGAGTCGGGGAAAAGCGGCGCGCGTTTTACGGTTACTATTCCTGTTGCCGGGGGAGCGGAATGACAATGCTGTCCTCAGAAACGCTTCACGCGTCGACGGTCTCGATCAAGGGCCGTGCAGTTTTGATCGAAGGGCCATCCGGTTCCGGTAAATCCGATCTCGCACTGCGCCTGATCGATCGGGGGGCCACGCTTGTCAGCGACGATTACACGATAGTTCGGCGGATCGACGGAAACCTGATTGCCAGTGCGCCGCCCAACATTGCCGGATTGTGCGAAGTGCGCGGCGTTGGGCTGATGTCGATGCCGATCGAGAGCGATGTGCCCGTCGCGCTGATCGTCAGCACGGCAAACGCAGCGGAGCGCTTGCCCCAGCCTGGCGTGATGCGGATCGTTGCAGGTGTGGCGATCCCGACAGCGTTAATCTCACCACTTGAAGCTTCCGCAGCGATAAAAGTCGAAATGCTTCTGAAAGCACAAGGCCGATCATGAAGCGGTCGATGCCAGCGCGGATATTGCTCGTCACCGGCATGTCGGGCGCGGGCAAATCGACAGCGCTGAAATCACTGGAGGATATGGGCTGGGAGACGGTCGACAATTTACCGCTGATGCTGCTGAACCGTTTGCTCGTCACAAAATTGCCCGAAGGCGCGAGCAACGAACGCCCGCTTGCGTTGGGAATCGACAGCCGCACGCGCGGGTTCGACGCCGATGAAATCGTCGACCGAATCAAGGCAATGCGCGAACGCGGCGACGAGACCGAAACTGTTTTCCTCGATTGCGGCGGGGCCGAACTTGAGCGCCGCTATTCGGAAACGCGCCGTCGCCATCCCCTCGCGCTTGACCGCCCGGCGAGCGACGGCATTGCCCGCGAACGCGAATTGCTGAGCCCGCTGCGTCGCTGGGCCGATCATCTGATCGATACGACGACTTCGACGAGTAATGACCTCCGCCTCGAAATGCGCAGCCGCTTTGGCGAGCCGTTGAGCGCGGCCCCCACTCTATCGGTTTTGTCATTCGGCTTTTCGCGTGGCGTTCCGCGCAATGCCGATCTGGTGTTCGACATGCGTTTCCTGCGCAATCCGCACTGGATTGAGGCGCTGCGCCCGATGAGTGGTCTCGATTCGGCCGTCGCCGCCTATGTCGCAGGCGACAGCGCTTATGAAAGCGCAGTGTCGAGGATCGAAGACCTGCTCCTGTTGCTCCTGCCGCGTTATGAAGCCGAAGGGAAAGCTTATGTGACGATCGCTTTCGGCTGTACCGGAGGGCGGCACCGCAGTGTCCATGTCACCGAGCGCGTCGGAGAACGGTTGCGCAGCGCCGGATTTTCGCCCACGGTTTCACACCGTGATCTGGCGAGCCGCCCCGACGACTCGTTAGAAGGCAAAGAAACAAACGAACGCAGGACGACAACGACGATGGAGCCGCAATGATCGGGCTGGTGCTGGTGACGCATGGGCGGCTTGCCACTGAATTTGTCGTCGCCATGGAGCATGTCGTTGGGCCGCAGCGTGCGATCGCGCCGATCTGCATCGGGCCGGACGACGACATGGAATCGCGCCGAAGCGACATTGCGGCGGCAATAACAAATGTAGACAGCGGGCGCGGCGTCATTGTGCTGACCGATCTTTTTGGGGGCACACCTTCCAACCTGGCGATTTCGCTCATGAAACCTGGGCAAGTCGAAGTCATTGCCGGAATTAACCTGCCAATGCTGATCCGCCTTGAAGGCGCGCGGCGAACGATGAACGTAGGCGATGCCGTTGCCGCTGCGCGTGAAGCCGGCCGCAAATATATTTCAGTCGCGTCCGAAGTTCTCGGTGAACAAGCAGCGTGATCGAACAGACTGTCCTGATCACCAATCGCCGTGGGCTTCACGCGCGCGCCAGTGCTAAATTCGTGACGATGGCAAGCGGTCTGCCTGCCAAAGTCGAAGTCGAAAAAGACGGGTCGAGCGTCGTCGGCACCTCGATCATGGGCCTGATGATGCTCGGTGCTGCGATGGGCGATCATGTGACCATCCGGGCTCAGGGCGACGGTGCCGAACAGTCCGTAAACGCGCTGGTCGAATTGATCGAGGCAAAGTTCGGGGAAGACTGATGCCCCGACTCATTACCGGGTTTTCGAACCCGCTGGTCAAGCAGGTCCGCGCGCTCCGCGACAAGAAATACCGGCGCATCGAACAGATGTTTCTCGCCGAAGGGCTGCG
>JANODH010000203.1:0-1839 GCA_031412595.1 Sphingomonas sp.
TGACCGAGCCTGCTTCGGCGAACACCATCTGCTCGATCCCGGTGTTGACCTTGCCCCAACTGGCCGCTTCCTGAAGCGTCGACGACGAGCAAGCGCCGTCGCGGACGTCGGCTACGGTGATCTGCACGGCGTATTTGTGGACCTGCACGTCGTCGTGGCCTAGGATTTCGGCGCAGACGACGGTATCCTGAATGAAGTTCTTCGGCACGCCGCCGCCGATCATCAGTAGCCCAGTGGTGCCTGCCTTGATCTTGATGTCGGTCAGCTCGCGGAAGTCGGCGATCGCATCGAGGACCATGTAAGGCTCGCCGGCCTTGGCGCGATCGACCTGGTGCTTGACGAGGCCGAAGCCAGCCGATGAATCGACGAACGCCGGGCAAAAGATCGGCACGTCATGCTCGTATGCGAGTTTGACGAGGCTGTTGTCCTTTTTGCCGTGCTCGACGAGATATTTGCCCATTTCGCGAATGAATGCACGACTGGAATAGGGCCGCGGCTCAAGCGTTTCGGCAATCTCGAAGATCGTATGATCGACGTGCTGAAGCTGCTCTTCGTCGATATACGTATCATAAATCCGGTCGATGAGAAGCGAACGCAGGGTATCATCGTCAGGCACTTCAAGCGCCTGATAATGCTTGTGGCCAAGGCCCTCGAAGAAATCCATGTCGACGATCGTGGCACCCGTCGCCACGATGCCGTCAATCATGTTGCAGCGAAGCAATTCGGCATAAAGGTCCATGCAACCGCCAGCGCTGGTGCTCCCCGCGATAACGAGAAAAATCGAGCAATCGGGGTCTTCAAGCATCTGATTGTAGATACCGGTCGCGCGCGATAAATCACGGCTCGTGAAGCTCATTTTGCCCATCGCATCGATGATCGGACGAGCATCGAAGCTCGTTATGTCGATATGTTCGACTGTGGTCGAAAGTAGTTCAGCTTTGCGCTGAGCGTTAACCTGCGGGGTCATTCGATGTACTCCAATTTCACACGTCTGTTGCTGCCGGGTCCGTCACGCGCGAACCCTGGTCACCGCAGAAGCGCTGATTATTATCTGACGGCGTTACAGCTTTACGACGTTTGACGGCAACTGCTGTTCGGCTTCGACATAAAGCGAAACCATCGGTTCGTCCGTCACTTCGATCGTTTCTCCCGACCCAAAGCCGTTAAACCCGGTCCGCATGGCGCAACCATAAGCGCCAAGCATACCGATTTCGATATAATCACCAGCCGCTATGTCTGCCGGGAGGTGGAACGGTCCTGCCATGTGATCCATGTCATCGCACGTTGGCCCGTAAAAGCTAAAACCAACATCTTTTGCTTTGGAACCCGGCTCGCGAAGAAGTTCGACAGGAAAGCGCCAACCGATATGCGCTGCATCGAACAACGCGCCATATGCGCCGTCGTTGATGTAAAGCTCCTCGCCACGGCGCTTTTCGACGCGCACAACGAGCGACGAATATTCCGCGCAGAGCGCACGGCCAGGTTCACACCAAAGTTCCGAGGAATAACTGACGGGCAGGTCTTCGAAGCATTTGTGGATGACGTCGAAGAAAACTTCGAGCGGTGGCGGCTCCATGCCCGGATAAGACGATGGAAACCCACCACCGACGTCAACGACGTCGACTGTGACAGCTGCATCGACAATTGCTGTGCGAACTCGCTCCATCGCCTCGGCATAAGCGGCGGGCGACATGGCTTGGCTACCGACATGGAAACAAATGCCGAGCGCATCCGCAAGTTGACGAGTCGCGATAAGAAGCTGACGCACTTCATGCGGCTCCGCCCCAAATTTAGACGCAAGGCTCAGCTTGGAATGCTCGGATGAAACGCGCAATCGAA
>JANODH010000204.1:0-8242 GCA_031412595.1 Sphingomonas sp.
GACCGCTTCACCGACGCGCTCAAGCAGGTCGAAGGGGCTTATTCCCTGCTCTGCCTGACCCCCGAAGGCTTGGTCGCCTGCCGCGACCCGCTCGGAATCCGGCCGCTGGTGATGGGCAAGCTCGACGGCGCGGTGATCTTCGCATCGGAGACGGTGGCGCTCGACGTGGTCGGCGCGACCTTCGAACGCAGCGTCGAGCCCGGCGAGTTGATCATCGTCCAGGGTCACGAGATCCGCTCGATCCGTCCGTTCGCGCCGATGGCGCCGCGGCCGTGCATCTTCGAATGGGTCTATTTCTCGCGCCCCGATTCGATCGTCGACGATCATTCGATCTATTCGGTGCGCAAGAACATCGGCGCACAGCTTGCGATCGAATCGCCGGTCGAGGCCGATCTGGTGATCCCGGTCCCCGATTCGGGCGTGCCTGCCGCGATCGGCTATGCGCAGCAATCGGGCATTCCGTTCGAACTCGGGATCATTCGTTCGCACTATGTCGGGCGCACGTTTATTCAGCCGGGCGATCAAGTCCGCCATCTTGGCGTCAAGCTAAAGCACAATGCCAACCGCGCGCTGATCGATGGCAAGCGCGTCATTCTCATCGACGACAGCATTGTGCGCGGCACCACCAGCTTAAAAATCGTGCAGATGATGCGCGATGCCGGGGCCGCCGAAGTGCATATGCGGATCGCCAGTCCACCAACGCGGCACAGTTGTTTCTACGGCGTCGACACACCGGAGCGCACCAAGCTGCTTGCGCACAAGCTCGACATCGGCGGGATGCAGGATTTCATGCATGCCGACAGTCTGGCCTTCGTCAGCATCGACGGGCTTTACAAAGCATTGGGCGAAGCGCGCCGCGCCGATATCCGCCCGCAATATTGCGACGCCTGCTTCACCGGTGATTACCCGACCCGCTTGACGGATCAGGACGAAACCGCTGTTGAAGATCAGTTCGAAATGCTTGCGGAGCGCGTTGTTTGAATCACAGTCTTGAAGGGCAGCTTGCTCTTGTAACAGGTGCATCGCGCGGCATTGGCGCGGCAACTGCCGAGGCCCTTGCAGCAGCGGGTGCCCATGTCGTCCTGACGGGGCGGACCGTGGCCGGTCTCGAATCCGTCGAGGAGCGCATCCACGAGGCCGGCGGCAGCGCGACCATCGCGCCGCTCGACCTGATCGATGCCGATGCGATTGCCCGGCTGGGCGACGCCATTGCGGGCCGCTGGAAAGCGCTCGACGTTCTGGTGCTGAATGCAGCGACTCTGGGCACGCTTACGCCGGTGCCACACATCGACGCCAAAGAGTTCGCGCGGGTCATTACGCTGAACCTGACATCGCAAGCCGCGATCATCGGCGCGTTCGACGGGATGCTGCGTGCGGCGGCGAGTGCGCGCGTGATCGGGATCACATCGAGTGTCGGTGCAGCGCCGCGTGCCTATTGGGGCGCTTATGGCGCGTCGAAAGCAGCATTCGACACACTGCTCGGCAGCTATGCCGAAGAAACGCGCAATATCGGTCGGGTCAAAGTCGCGATCCTCGATCCGGGCGCAACGCGCACGGCAATGCGCGCACGCGCTTTCCCCGGCGAAGATCCGGCTTCGGTAAAAACACCCGACACTGTGGCCGCACGCATTGCAGCGCTCGCAATCAACGGTTTCGAAACCGGACACCGCGAGCGTGTTAACTAAACGTAGCGAGCGTTTTTTAACCCCGTGCTCGTAAGTGTGGCCGCCGGGGGACACCACTGTTCGGCGACGCAACACCGGAGGCAACCATATGACAAGTTTAGACGTACACAGCCGCTACGCAATCGCTGCACAGGAAGACCGGTGTGCGCCACGTATGCGCCTCACCATCCCCGCTTCGCTTCGCCCCTCGGGCGACAAAGGATTTGCAACGACGGTCCACGATTTGTCGCTGGGCGGGTTCTCATGTGAAGCCTTGTCGCGGATGCGGCCAGGGGCGCTCTGCTGGATCACATTGCCCGGACTTGCCGCACTGCAGGCCGAAGTGATCTGGAATCACAATGGCATGGTCGGCTGCGCTTTTGCCAATCTGTTGAACCCCGCGGTGTTCGAAGCCGTCGTCGCGCGTTACAGCTGATCCACGGCGGCCTGAACCGCTTTGTAAAATCGTTCGCGTTCGGCGCCAACGCCTTCCTCGTCAGTAGCCGTTTTCCAGTTGCCGTTAGTCGCGATTATCAGACGGCGCTTTGGATCGATGAAAATGCCCTGGCCGAAAATGCCCTGCGCGGCATAGCTGCCGTCGTCGTTGGTCCACCATTGGTAGCCATAGCCGCGGCCGGGCTTGGCAATGTCCGCCTGCTTCGTCGTCGCGGGGCCTAACCAGTCATCCGGCACGACGCGCCTGCCACCGACGACGGCGCCATCGAGCATGAACTGCCCGAAACGTGCATAGTCCTGCAGCGATGCTGACACGCAGCAGCCGCTGATTTCGTGGCCAGTCGATCCGGTAATCCAGACGGCATCCTGCGCCATACCATAAGGCTTCCAGATTTTCTCCGACAGATAAGCCGACACCGTCTTTTTCGTGGCGCTCGAAACAAGCACGCCGATAAGATTTGTTTCGCCCGTCTTGTAAACCCACTTTGTGCCCGCCGGTGCTTCGCGCGGCAGCTTGCGCATGTAGCTGACGGTTACGTCGACCCCCGGATCGGCTTTATGAATACCGAACTGCGCAACGTCGGACTTCGGATCGGTATAATCCTCGTTCCAGCGCACGCCCGATGTCATTGTCAGCAGCTGACGCACGGTGACATCGTCATAAGCCGATCCCCGCAAATCGGGAATGTAGACAGTCACTTTATCGTCAAGGCTCTCGATAAACCCGTCGCGAACCGCGGCCCCCACCAGTGTCGACGTTAGCGATTTGGCGACCGAAAAACTAGTCCACCGCCCAGCGCCGTCATAGTCCAGCCCGTATTTTTCAAGGACGATTTTGTCATCATGAATGATGATCAAACCGGCGGTGCGCTGGTTTGCCATATAGCGATCGACGTCGACAGCGAGTTGCAGCGGTGGTCCTTTGCCGAACGCATGGACATCGGGCCCCGCTTCGATCGCATTGACGGGCGCCAGTTTTTCCATCTGGCGAAACGCGCCATCGCGTTGATCCTGCGTCCAAAACAGCACGTTCGCATCCTTCGGCAAATTGGCATAAAGTTTTACGGTGTCGCAGCCCGCCAGCATCAGCAGCGCAGCGGTGATGAGTGCTTTTCTCATCGCTGTTTTACCAGTGTCACTTGCGCCACATCGATCCCGCCACCGCGAAATCCGCCTTCGCAATATTGCAGGTAAAAAGCCCAAAGCGTTTTGAACTTGTCGTCATAATGCTCGGTAAGTTCAGCGGCGATGAACCGTTCGTGCCACAACTTCAGCGTTTTCGCATAGCTTTCGGGAAAACTCTGCCGATCCGTCCACGCAAGCCCACGTGCTTCGGCCAAGGCGCGAAACCGGCTTTCGGACAGCAGCATCCCTCCGGGAAAGATGAAGGTCTGGATGAAATCGGCGTTGTCGCGGTATGCTTCGAAAATATCTTCGGCGATGCTGATATACTGGATCACTGCGCGACCGCCAGGCTTTAGGCACCGTGCGATCGTATCGAGATAGGCGGGCCAATATTGCTCACCGACAGCTTCGACCATCTCAACACTGGCAATGGCATCGAACGTGCCTTCGACATCGCGGTAATCGCAAAGCCGGAAGTCTATCGCAGCGTCGTGATTGTCGCGCGCGTAGGCCAGCTGGCTTGGTGACAAGCTGACGGCGGTAACGGCTGCGCCACGTGCTTGCGCAGCAGCAGCAAGACTGCCCCAGCCGCAGCCGATCTCGAGAATTGTCATGCCGGCTGTCAGCCTCAGACGATCAAGGACGGCCGCTTGTTTGCGGCGCTGCGCCATTTCGAGATCGTCGCCATCGGCAAAGATCGCGCTCGAATAGCTCATCGTCGGATCGAGCCAGGCCGCATAAAAATCATTGCCCAGATCATAATGCGCCATGATGTTGCGCTGCGCCTGCCGCTTGGTATTCCGGTTCTGGATATGCGCAATCCGCTTGGCGATTCGATGCCAGCCTTTGGCGCGACCGACGGTGCCTACCGACCGGCGATTCCGCATGACAAGCTCGAAAAAGGGCACGGGATCGGCGCTGTGCCACTCGCCCGCTGCCCATCCTTCGTAAAGGCCGTTCGACCCGCCCCACGCCAACCGCGTAAGCGCGCGCCAGTCGTTGAGCGTGATGCTGCACGATGGCCCCGGTGCACGGCCGCCCAGCGTACGCACGCGGCCATCGGGCGATTTGATCTTCATGGTGCCTAACAAAAGCCCGGCGTCGATCCGATCGAGAATGCGGTGATAAAGCTTGTCCAGAATTTCGTCGGACCAGCGTGCGCTACGTTCGGGCTGTGCTGTAACGGATGCGACTGCGTCCACGGTTCAGGCCTTCATTGCCGCATAAGCCGCAAGCGCCCGCTCGCGCCCCTCGCGGTGCCCGATCAATGGCTTGGCATACGCTGCTGGCGCCCGGCCCGCGCCATGCGGATCGTGAAGCCACGGCTCGGGCATGTTGGCAAGTTCGGGCACCCACTGCCGGATATAGCCGCCCGCATCGAATTTTTCGGATTGCGACAACGGTGCCATGATCCGCACGAACATATTCGAATCGACCCCCGTCCCCGCTGTCCATTGCCAGTTTACTGCATTTGACCCGGCATCATAGTCGAGCAAGGTTTCACGGAACCATTGTTCGCCGCGTCGCCAATCGATCAGCAAATGCTTGATGAGGAACGATGCCGTGATCATCCGCACGCGATTGTGCATCCACCCTGTCGCCCACAGCTGGCGCATCCCGGCATCGACGATCGGGTAACCGGTCTGCCCCTTGGTCCACGCAATGAAGTCATCGTCGGCATCGCGCCACGCCAACCGATCGAAATCAGACCGCGCATTCGCGGTCTCATAATCGGGAAACTGGTCGAGTGTGTTTGCCGCATAATCGCGCCAGCCGATTTCGCGCAGATAGGGCTCGCCCTGTTCGCCGACACGTTTGGCCACATGGTGCCAGACAGCCGCCGGGGAAATCTCGCCGAAATGCAGATGCGGCGAGAGGCGCGATACGCCAGCTTCGGAGGGGAAATTCCGCGACCGGTCATAGTCGCCAACACGGTCGAGCCAAAGCGCGAGCGATGCCTTTGCGCCAGCCTCGCCTGGCGTCCAGACGTCGAAGCCAGTCGACCAGTCGGGCTTGGTGGGAAGCAGTTTCCAATCTTCGAGAAGGTCGCTTGTCGCAGTGACGCCCGTGATCTTGTCGGGTGCTTTGAGCGGCAGCGGCGGCGGCATCCGCTGCACGATGGCGCGCCAATAGGGTGTGAATATCTTGTAACGCCCGCCGCTCCCGGTCAGCACGGTCGGCGGATGCACCAGATAATTGCCGTGATGCAGCGTCAGCGCGTCGCCAAGTTTCGCGTCGACGGCTTTCCACCAGGGCTCATAGGCCCGCATCGCATGGATATGCGTCGCACCAGTCTCGGCCATCACAGCTTTCAGTTCGGCAACCGGATCGCCCCGCCTCAGGACGAGCGGCACGCCGTGCTTGGCAAGACTGGCGGACAGTGCGATGAGGCTGTGGTGCAGCCACCAATGCTGCGCAGCGCCGATATGTTTGTCGAAAACATAGACGGCAACGACCGGCCCTGCTTCGGCCGCCGCAGTCAGCGATGCATTGTCAGAAAGGCGGAAGTCCTGGCGAAACCAGTGTATCGTCGGCGAAGGCATCGCTTGGCGCTAAATGACGTGGTGATCCTTGTCCACATGCCAAGTTTGGGCGCGTTCCATCAGCGCTTGCAAGTCGGCCGTCTTGCCTTCGGCCGTCGCTTCGTCGGCAGCAAGCAGCGTCTGGTCAAACGTCGGTCGTGGATCGTCGTAGAGCACGCCGAGCGCCATCGGAAACGGCCCGAACACCATTTCGACGAGCATGTGCGCGACGGCACGATTGGTAATATCGTGAACGATCACGCCTGCCGCTTCCCAGTCGCCTTCGATGACATCGACGACTTTCAGGCGCAATTCGGTGCGGTCGACGGCAATCCCCTTGGTGCCTTTGGCAAATAGCATCGGCGCACCATGCTCAACCCAAAGCTGATGATCGTCGGCATTCGCTTTTTCGGCAAATTCCCCGAACACGTCCGCATTATAGACGATGCAGTTCTGGAAAATCTCGACGAATGCCGCACCCTGATGGCGATAGGCCGCCTTCAAGACTTCGGGCAGCTTCTTGTGAATATCGATCCCGCGCGCAACGAACCGCGCCCCTGCCCCTAATGCAAAAGCGCAAGGCCGCGCCGGGCGATCGACCGATCCGAACGGCGTCGAGGGCGACTTGGTCCCCTCGCGCGATGTCGGCGAATATTGCCCTTTGGTGAGGCCATAAATCTCGTTGTTGAACAGCAGGAACTGCACATTCAGATTGCGGCGCAGCAAATGCATCGTGTGATTGCCGCCAATCGACAACGCATCGCCGTCACCCGTGATGATCCACACATCAAGCTCGGGATTGGCGAGCTTCACCCCTGTCGCGACCGTCGGTGCGCGGCCATGGATCGTGTGAAACCCGTATGTTTCCATAGAATAAGGAAAGCGCGACGAGCAGCCGATCCCGCTGACGAACACCGTATTTTCGGGCCGCGCACCCAGCTCGGGCATCGTCCGCTGCACGGCTTTCAGGATGGCATAATCGCCGCAGCCGGGGCACCAGCGCACTTCCTGATCGGTTTCCCAATCTTTGGGCGTCGTCAGGCGAATGGGAGTCATGTCGTTCATGCGCTTTGATCCTCGATAATGGCATCGGGGGTCGGCCCGGCCATTGGATTGGGAAGCCCGTGTTCACTGGGCGGCACAGTGCCGCCTTCATTGTCTTCGATCCGATCGAAGAAAGTCGCGATGGCAGCTTCAATCTCGGCAATGCGGAACGGCTGTCCCGAGACCTTATTGAGCGGCTTCGCATCGACCAAATACTGATCGCGCAGCACCGTCTTTAACTGCCCCGTGTTCATTTCGGGCACCAAAATCTTGTCATAACCGCACAGCAGATCGCCGAGGTTTTTTGGCAATGGCCAGATATGGCGGATGTGGACATGCGATACATCCAGCCCCTTGTTGCGCGCGCGGCGCACCGCTTGCAGGATCGGGCCAAAGGTCGACCCCCAGCCGACAACGACCAGATTGCCCGTCGTCGTGCCGAGTTCGACAGCCTGATCGGGAATATGATCGGCAACGCCGTCGACCTTGCCCTTGCGCAAATCGGTCATCGCCTGATGGTTGCCCGGCGAATAATCGATATGCCCGGTGTCGACCTGCTTTTCGATGCCACCGATCCGGTGAAGCAGCCCCGGCGTTCCCGGCCTGACCCACGGCCGCGCCAGTTTTTCATCGCGGGCATAGGGCTTGAACCCCTCCGCAGGCGCTTCTTCCATGAACGTGACCGGGAATGCCTTGAATTCGTCGCGGTGTGGCACTTTCCACGGTTCGGCAGCATTGGCGATATAGCCATCGGTCAGCAGCATCACAGGCGTCATGTACTGGACGGCAATCCGCACGGCTTCGATCGCGCAATCGAAACAGTCGGCGGGCGAACGCGCCGCGATGATCGGCATCGGCGCGTCGCCGTTGCGCCCGTAGACTGCTTGATACAGGTCGGACTGCTCGGTCTTGGTCGGCAGGCCAGTCGATGGCCCGCCGCGCTGTGAATTGACGATGACCAGCGGCAATTCGGTCATGATCGCAAGCCCCATGAACTCGCCTTTCAGCGCGATGCCCGGCCCCGATGAAGACGTCACACCCAACTGCCCGGCATAGCTTGCGCCAATGGCCGCGCCGATGGCTGCGATCTCGTCTTCGGCCTGAAAGGTCGTGACGCCGAATTCCTTCAGCCGCGCCAGATGATGCAGGATCGCCGAAGCCGGCGTGATCGGATAGCCGCCGAAAAACATCTTTAGGTTTGCGAGTTTCGCTCCGGCGACCAATCCCAATGACAGCGCTTCCGCCCCCGTCACCGTGCGATACAACCCCGGTTCGACTTCGGCGGGCGCAACCGCATGTTGTCTTACCGACGCCCCCAATTCCGCCGTTTCGCCATAAGCATGGCCTGCGTTCAGCGCCGCGATATTCGCTTCGGCAAGCAGCGGCGTTTTCTTGAATTTGGCATTCAGCCAGTCGACGATGGGCGCGCGC
>JANODH010000205.1:0-5398 GCA_031412595.1 Sphingomonas sp.
GCCGTGCCGCTGCTTCGCCTGACGAATAGCTGAAATCGCCTGCTTCCAGCAAGTAATCGGTAGGCAGACCGGCTTTCGCCATCGCTGCCCGCCAGCCATCGATGCGCCAGCCGCTAAGATTATATTCGGATGAGCCAGCGATGAAGCCGATGCGACGATGGCCGTGCGCGACGAGGTAACCGGTGGCCGTGCGCGCCGATCCTTCATCGTCCATCGATAATGGGATGCCCGCACCATCTTCATGCGATCCGATGCGCACGAACGGGATATGTTGCTTTGCCAGAAAAGCGACAATTTGCGGATTATCCGAATGCGGCGGCGTGAGGATAATGCCGTCGGGCTGCAACGCTGCAATCGCGCCCAGCAATTCACGCTCGACATGATCATTATGGGTATCGACCAGTTCGAAAATCATGCGATACCCATGTTCGGCGCACATAAGCATCCCGCCCAGCAGCATCTGATCAACCCAGTCAGTCCCCTGCCGGGCCCGCCAGTCGGCAATCGTACGTTCCCGATCATTGATGGCAAGGATCAGGTAAGACCGCGATCCGCCCATCCGCTGCGCCGCGATAGAGGGAACATAGCCCAGCTTGTCGATCGAAGCTTGCACGCGTTGCTGCATCTCGGGCCGAACGTTGGGTTCGTTGTTGATCACGCGGCTTACCGTCTGCAGCGACACGCGGGCGTCGGCAGCAACATGTTTTATCGTGACAGCTTGGCGGCGTCTCGCCATGCTTTTATTCACCCCCCTGGCTGCCCGAACCCGATGCAGCGCTAGCGGGAACACCATCCTGTTGCCAGACACGAACCCAGTCGATTTCGAGGCGCTTGGGGAAATCTCGCGTTGAAACGCCGCCGAGCCCGCGTTTTTCAGCGAGGCCGCCGCCAATTGCCAGATTGATGATCAAGTGAAACGAACGATCGAACGGCGCGCCCGGCGTGGTTGATCCTGCACTCCACCAGTCACTGGCTTTACGCTGGGCAAAAATGCGGCCGTCGATCCGCCAGACCATGCGGTCGGGCTGCCATTCGAACGTGTAGGTGTGAAATCCGTCCAACACTTCGGGCGCAAAAGTTTCATCGCCTTTGTGTTTGTTATCGGGCCAGGCGCTGCCAAAATGCAGCGTGCCGAGAATGGTATTTTCACGGCCACCGGGGCATTTGGCGCAGGGCCCGCCGAGATTGACGGCTTCGAGGATGTCGATCTCGCCCGATGCCGCCCACGGGCCGTAGGTGTCCGCTTCGGGCAGCATCCAGATCGCAGGCCACGTTCCCTGTCCTTGCGGCAACCGGGCGCGCACTTCGATACGCCCATAGCGCCAGGCCGCTTTGCCGCGCGTCGTTAGCCGGGCCGACGTAAAAGCCTTGGTCGCTTCGGCGCGGGGATCTGTGGCGCGGGCGCGTTGCGCCAAAGGCAAAGCCGGTCCCGTGAAACGCTGGCGGCGCGCGGTGATGACCAGTTTGCCGTCAACGATCGCCGCGTTGCGCGGGCTTTTGGTGTAGCATTGGCGCTCGTCATTGCCGCCGCCCCAGCAATCGACGTCAAAACCCCATTTCGCCGGGTCGATCGTAGCTGACTCAAACTCGTCCGACCATTTGAGCCGCCATTCCTGCGCTGAAGCGGCCGATGCAGTGACAAGTGCCATCATGCCGATCAGCTGGGCAATCACGCTGCTGCTTCTTCTCTAATGCCACAATAACGGGCAACATAGGCATGATGCTCTGGCAGCCCGGCAACAGTCTTGGCAACTGAATCGCGCAGGCCCGTCAAAAGCTGATCGAGTTCTTCATCAGAAAGTTTTGTCGCTACCGGATGGTAAGCTTTCGGCACGATGCCCTGACCCATCATCACTTGAACCCAGCTGTTTTCGGCAAACAATTCTTCATTGCGGCGGAAGACACGACCGGTTTCGCGAAACAGTTCGATTTTCTGCGTCAGACTGTCTGGGATATCCATGTGTGAGCACTGGCGCCAGAACGGGCTGTCGTCGCGTTGCGTTGCTTTGTAATGCAGAATCAGAAAGTCGCGCACTAGCAGAAAGAAAGACATATGCTTGTCATTGAATTCGGCGACGTCGAGCTCGCTGAATGAGCCCATCGGCATCATCCGGACCAGGCGGAGGATGGCGCGCTGGATCAAGTGGATCGAGGTTGATTCCAGCGGCTCCATAAACCCGCCCGATAGTCCAACAGCGATGCAGTTTCGGTGCCACTGCTTGCGCCGTGCGCCGGTTGTGAAGCGGATGAAGTTCGGTTCGGTCAATCGTTGCCCCTCGACACTCGAAAACAGTCGCTCCAAGGCAGCGTCCCGGTCAAGATATCGGCTGCAGTATACAATTCCGTTTCCGGCGCGGTGCTGCAGGGGAATTCGCCACTGCCAACCCGCATCATGCGCAATCGCGCGCGTGTAGGGCACGGCTGGTCGAACGCTGGCCGTCTGCACGGCAATCGCTGAATCACAAGGCAGATAGTTCGACCAATCGTCATAACCGACGTGTAATGCACCCTCGATGAGGAGCGCGCGAAAGCCCGTGCAATCGACGAACAGATCGCCCTCGATACGTTGCCCCGATTCAAGCACTAGTGCGGCAATGTCCCCGCTTGCACTATGGAGTGCGACTTCGGCGATCTTCCCTTCGACCCGCTTTGCACCGTCGGCTTCGGCCAGCTTTCGCAAGAAAAGACCATAAAGAGTGGAATCGAGCTGATAAGCGTAATTCATGCGCCCATCCGGCAGATGAGCGAAACGCCGAGAGTAAGCAGCTTTCAGTTCGAGGCAATAATCATCGTAGCTTGCGCCGTGCGCTCTGGTCTGCCCGTGCAGCCAGAAATGTTGGAACCCGGCGGACCAGTGGTCGCGTCCGGTAATCCCGAAGGAATGGAAATATTTATCCCCGTCGGTTTTCCAGTTTTCGAATTTGATCCCCAGCTTGAAAGTCGCCTGCGTCGCGCGCATGAATTCGGCCTCGCCGATACCCAACAGGCGGTTGTAATTGACCAGTGGCGGGATGGTGCTCTCGCCAACGCCGACGGTGCCGATGGCATCGGATTCGACCAGAGTCAGATCGACGGAGTCGCCCATGGTTCGTGCAATGGCGCAGGCTGTCATCCACCCGGCCGTGCCGCCGCCTGCAATCACTACACGGCGCTTTTTATACTCGCTCATCATCGGCTTAATGTCCTCAGCAAAAATGCGCGCAGTCGGCCGGCGGCTTCGGCAGTAAGCGGATCGAGCACACCGCGCGCCTCGGCAGGAATATGCGCAGTCACGTGCTGCCCGCTGTCGAATACATAATGATCGAATAGCGCCCGCCAGATTGCGCGGTCTTCATCTGGCAAGTCGCGGATCGCGAGGATGGCATGGTTGAGCGCGTCCTGAGGTTGGCCGAGATAACGCGGCGTATCGCGCCACCAATAATTGAGAAGGATATTGAAAGGTGCCAACCCTTCGACATGGTGCCACCACATCGACGGAATGAAAAGGGCATCCCCCGGCTCCAATTCTGCGACTAACGCGTGGCTAAGCGCTTCGGCAAAATTGGGATGCATGGTAAAATCGGGCCGATGGAAATCGACCATACTGACCGCTCGACCGGCGGGCGTGTTGTCGATGGGGCCGAGGTACAGATTGCGGAACTGATCTGGCGGGAAGAGTGTGAAACGGCGGCGGCCAGCCACGCAACAGGCGAGATTGTCCGGAAAATCATTGTGGGCGGCAATGCGGGTCGGCGTCCCGATCCAGAGGCTCGCCACCGTCTGCCGTGCGCCGAGATCGACGCGGTTCTCGGCATCGACACTCTCAAAATGAGCCGGCACATCGATCGAGGCAAGATAGACCGCTGGTGCATCCGCGCGGCCTTCATTGGCATCAAAACCGCCAAAAATATCGGTAAGTTTACCGCGCGCCATCTGGAAATTCATGCCCATGTCTTCGCGGTAAAACATGCGGCCGTCATGCCCAGGCTGGCCGATGGAAACGGCAAAGGGCACATCGCGGGCACGATCCAGCAGATAAGCGCGCGCGGTGCGCGGGCTTTGCAATCCGGCTTTCACAAGCGGCCAATCCGCGACGAGCCCCCGGACAACAAATGGTGCGCGAGCCCCTTGCAACAAGGTGTCCAGTGCTGCCGCATCGGGTGCATCGCATTCGCTTACTGCAGGGATGGTGCAGAATATCGAGGCAGGTGCGTCAGCCACGCGCAACTCGCGCATTTTTGCGAGCGACAAGATCACCGAAACACGAGAGCGAAGCGACTGCCATAAAAATCGGCTGCAAATGCCCATCCGCGTGCAAAGCACCCAGTGCTTCACCATCGAGCGTAGCAAGGCGTTCTTCATCGATGGTATGATAGCCGACCAGCGAATTGCGCGAGCCATCATCGAGCGGGACGTCGAGCGTGAAGGGCTCGAGTAGTCCATATCGTTCGAGTGCTGCAAAAAACGTGGGGCTGGCGCGATAGCCGTGATCGAGATCGCCCAGGCGCTCGGCAATCGCCTCAGTATAGGGCGTCGGTTGAGCACTTTCGTCGAATAGCAATGTTCCTTCGCCGCTCTGCGAGATGCGCGGGCTATTCATATCGATATGGATCTGGGCCGCCGTGTCGTCGGGCGATCCCCGGCCAATCAGAAACGGCTGGATCGCGAGTGCGAGCGGACGATAGCGCGCATCCCACCGGTCGCCGTCGAGGAAGAGATTTTCACCCGTCTCGAACCCGAACAGCGCCAGCGCGCTGAATATACCCGTCTCAAGGTCGCGGCGAAAGACGATCGGGAAGTGCCCCTGCACGTGCCGGAATTCGGAAGGGACAGTCAGACAAGCCATCACATTGTCGCCGAGATGTCCGCCCGCGCTTGAATGAACGCGCAGATTCGCATGGTCGGCAGCATTGAGGATCTGATGATTGCTCATATTCTGGCGAACGCCCCCTCGTTCGTTGCCGGTTGCGCTGCGGCTGCAAAATAGGTGCGGTTGCTCGGCAGCCCGGCGGCCAGCGCCCGCGCTCGTTCGCGCACATCGACAAGCCGCGCCGTTGCAGCCGCAGAAGCGGGCGGGAGCGATGGGGGCAGCGCAAAGCCCATGCCGTAAAGAACATATTGCTGGCTGGCAGCCGAGAATACCTCGTTCATCTGGGGAAAGTCCCAATCTGAAGGCGGTTGATCGCGCCATAACGTCAGCTGTTCTGCCAGGCGGTCCGGCATGTTTTCCGGGGCCCGCTGCGCCTGCCAATAGGGTTCGTTGCGGCGGCTGAGGACATAATGCAATTTTAGGAAGTCGATGATCCGACCCCAACGATAGCTGAATAGCTCATTGAAACGCGCTGCGTGGATGGTCATTGCCGCCCGGCTGGCAGGGAAGTTTTCTGTCAGCGCGGCGAGCGACAATTCGATAAGGACA
>JANODH010000206.1:0-2332 GCA_031412595.1 Sphingomonas sp.
ATCGTTGTGCCGTCGCGTATTTCGACGAGGTTCGCCATTCCGAGATTGCCAAGGCCGCCGAGCCATAACGTGCCATCGCCGAAGGCGACACTATAGCCAACAAGTGCCCAAATCAGCGAAACGAAGGCAGCAGCGACGACACTATGCTTGAGCGATGTTGCTGCGGCACGCGATCCGCTGTGGGCACCATAAAACAAGGCAGGCGCGACGAGCGCCATCAGCAATGCAAGTGCAGACGCAGTTAGAACCCACGCGCTGTCACCGCTATCGGCAATGATCGTTGGCTGAGCAGAGGCTGCAGTATCAACACCCAGCGCGACGACTGCCAAAACCACCCGATGTGTCCGCATTACCGATATTCCCCGCCGCCACCGCCGCTCACTATGCAAATCGTTGACCGAGCGATACGGAGTGGTCAAGCAGCATCAACGAGGGAATATTTGAATGCGGCCGGTTATTGCGAGCCTTGTCATTGCCTGTCTTGCAGTTCCGACAATCGCCACGGCGCAGCAGAAGACGCCGTATTGGGCTTCGATCAGCGCGGGCAAAGCGCGGATGCGCACGGGGCCAGGCCGTGAGTTCCCGGCAATCTGGTTATATCAACGCGCAGGGTTGCCGGTTCGCGTAATCGAAACATACCCAAACTGGCGCAAAATCCAAGATCCCGATGGCACAAGCGGTTGGGTTCAGGCGAATTTGTTGAGCGAAGTCCGCACAGCTTTGGTCGTCAATGGCGTCCGCGAATTGCGGGCGAGCGCCGATCCCGCAGCACCTGTCGTATGGCGCGCTCAGCCGGGTGTGGTCGGGCGTCTCAGCCAATGCGCGCGAGGCTGGTGCCTGTTCGATATCAACGGCAGGACCGGGTATATCCGCACCGCGCATATCTGGGGCACGGCAGCCGAAGAACGATTGCCGTAATGTTCGATCCCGTCTGGTGGGGGCTGAGCGGTATCATTGTCGGCCTGATCGCCGGCAGCTTCATTTCAACATTGGTGATACGGTGGCCTGAAGGTCGAGGCCTTGGTGGCCGGTCGGCATGCGACGGCTGCGGCCGTGTTCTCACGGCCTTCGATCTTCTGCCACTCTTGAGCTCATTCCTTTCTGCGGGAAAATGTCGGACGTGTGGCGCGCGCATTAACTGGCGGCACCCTGCGATCGAACTCGGTGCAGCGGCCATCGGCCTCGCAGCTCTGATTCGTCACCCCGGACTTGAAGGCGTCGCGGGCGCATTATTCGGGTGGCAGTTACTTGCACTCGCTGCGCTCGACGCTGAGCATTTCTGGTTGCCGGACTGGTTGACGGGATTGCTAGCCGGAACCGCGCTAGCCTTTGGCGCTATGGGCGTAGGTTACGACCTGCCCTCGCGATTGATCGGCGGCGTCGCCGGCTTTGGAGTGCTCTTCGCAATTGCATGGTCATACCGCAAAATCCGTGGTCGCGACGGGATGGGCGGCGGCGACCCGAAACTGCTTGGCGCGATCGGCTGTTGGTTGGGCTGGCAATCGCTTCCTTATGTGCTGCTTGGTGCCAGTGTGGTCGGGCTGTGCGTCGCGCTGACGCTTATTGCACGAAAACATGATGTCACAGCTACGACGCGCCTGCCGTTAGGGTCGCTGATGGCAATTGCAGCTTTTCCGATTTGGCTCTTAAGCGCGCAGGCCTGATGCAGCGCGTGCGTTGGCTTCTATCTGCGTGACGTCTGGTGTTCCTTTTGCAACGATCCAGCTACCGCCAACACAAGCCACGGCAGGGACTTTGAGCCAGTCGGCAGCCGATGCTTCGGTAATCCCGCCTGTCGGGCAGAATCGGACCTGACCGAAAACAGCGGCAAGGGCGTTCAGCGCCGGCAAACCGCCCGAGGCCATCGCTGGAAAGAATTTGAAGCGCGTGAGGCCCATGTCGAGCCCGCGCATGATGTCGCCCGCGTTCGCTGTTCCCGGCAGGAAAGGGACGCCACTGCTTAGCGCCGCTTTGCCGAGCGGTTCAGTGAGGCCGGGGCTGACAACGAATTTTGCGCCGGCAGAAACGCTCGCTTCAAGATCGGCTGAATTGAGTACGGTTCCAGCACCGACGATCGCGCCATCGACTTTTGCCATTTCAGCGATCACGTCGAGGGCTGCCGGTGTTCGCAACGTCACTTCCAATACGGTCAACCCGCCACGCACAAGCGCTTCGGCAATAGGTCGTGCATGGGATGGGTCTTCGATTACTAATACCGGGATGACGGGAGCCGTGTTCATGATTTCGTCGATCGTCATGATATGTGTTCCGTTGCAAAAGCCGCCGCCGCGCCGAAAAGGCCAGGCTGGTCGAGCGTAATCAGCTTGACTGG
>JANODH010000207.1:0-13723 GCA_031412595.1 Sphingomonas sp.
CCGATCGAACTCGAGCGCCAGACGCAGATCAACGAAGACGTGATCCGTTACATGACGTTGCGGGTCGATGGCCATGAAGCTGGCCCGTCGGCCATGATGCGTCGCAACGAGACGCGCGACCGTGAACGGTCCGAGCGTGGCGAACGCCCGCGTCGTGACCGCGACGACCGCGATGCGCTGTAAGGAGATATAGACATGGCACGCCCCTTTTTCCGCCGCCGCAAAAGCTGCCCGTTCGCAGCCAAGGATGCGCCGCAGATCGACTACAAGGACGTCCGGTTGCTTCAGGGGTTTGTCTCTGAGCGCGGCAAGATCGTCCCGAGCCGCATCACCGCCGTCAGTGCGCCCAAGCAACGCGAACTTGCGCAAGCAATCAAGCGTGCCCGGCACATTGGCCTCCTCCCCTATATCGTGAAGTGAGGCCAGACCCATGGAAGTGATCCTCCTCGAACGCGTTGAAAAGCTCGGCAAGATCGGTGACGTTGTTACCGTCAAGAACGGCTTTGCACGCAATTTTCTGCTCCCGAACAAAAAGGCGCTGCGTTCGAACGCTGCCAACCTCAAATTGTTCGAAGCCAACAAAGCCAAGATCGTCGCCGAAAACGACAATCGCCGTGGCGAAGCCGAAAAGCGGTCGGGCAATATCGACGGCAAGTCGGTGACGCTGATCCGTCAGGCATCGAACACCGGACAGCTTTATGGTTCGGTTGCGGTGCGCGACATCGTCGAAGCGCTTGATGTCGACGGCACGCAAGTGCTGAAGAACCAGATCGTTCTCGACAAGCCGATCAAGGCGATCGGGCTTTATACGGTTCGGGTGCAATTGCATCCCGAAGTCGCTGTGTCGATCAAGGTCAACGTTGCGCGCAGCCCCGAAGAAGCAGATCTTCAGACCCAGGGTATCGATGTCATGGCATCGATGTTCGAAAAGGATGAAGCTGGCTTCACCGAAGCTTATGATCCGAACGCTGAACCCGGCGAGATCGCAGTTGATGCGCCCGCAGCAACGGACGCACCGACCGAAAGCTAAACGGCTTTCGAATTTGTGGAGAAATGACCCGGCGGCGAAAGCTGCCGGGTTTTTCATTGGGCACCCGCAGCGCCAAGAGCACGGATATATCAGGCGGCGATCGCGCAATCTTCGGAAGGTGGCATGGCTACTTTAATGCAAAACACCATCGGTTGATCAACGCCAGGTTGTTCGAATTCAGCCGAGAGTTGCTGAACCATCGCATCGACGAGATTCAGGCCCAATCCGATTTTTGCAACCGGTGCAAGCTGCGGCAATCTGATCCCGTCATCGCCAACCGTCAGGATAAGTTTATCGCCGCTGCGCGTAAGCGAAACGGAGATGGCTTTTGCGCCAGCAGCGACGCCATGCTTGAATGCATTGGTAATAAGCTCGTTCGCAATAAGTGCGAGCGTCAGCGCCGTATCGGCAGGAAGACTGACTTTCGCTGCCGACACGTGAAGTTTTACGGCCTCGGTGCCGATCGACATCTCGACATCTGCACACATGCGTTCGAGATATTCGCCGAATGCTATAACCCCAAGCGCATGGCTTTTGTGTAGCCCCTCGTGAATACGCGCAACGGCCATGACACGGTCTGATGCGTCAGCGAGTGCCCGCCGCGCTTCCTCCGAAACGACTTCGCTTTGCTGCATCGAAAGGACCGAGGCGACGATCATCAGACTGTTTTTGACACGATGGTCGATCTCGCGCGCGAGCAAATCCTTTTCGGCAACAGCACGCTGAAGCCGTCTTTCACTGGCGTGACGTTCGGTCAGGTCGTAAAAATAGCAGACAACCCCGAAACGACCATCGGGCATGACGATCCGCTCGATCCGCCAGTCATACGCCTCGATGACGTTCGTATCCACACGCCGTTCAAAAATCGTGGGACTGCGATAAGCATTCCCGGTTTCCAGTGTTTGGCGAAACCGCTCAACTGTTTCGCCGGCAAACGGAGCGTCCCAAAGAAGATAAGGAATTTGAGCAAAATCACGTCCGACCAGCGGATCGACGGTTTCAAAAAGTTCACGCGCGCCAAGACTGACTTCGGCCAGCCTGAAATCGGCATCGACAATGTAAATGCCGAACGGATTTGAAACCACGAGTCCTGTAAATGTCGTGGCGAGCTGGCGCAGGCGTTCCTCGTCGGCGCGGCGATCCGTGACATCGCGGTGCACACCGAGCCATTCGATGATCTCGCCGTGCGCATTTTCAATCGGAATGGCGTTGACGGCAAACACGCGCCATATTCTGTCGGCGCGCTTTAGACGATGTTCGAAAACGAAAGGTGCTTTTGCAGCAACGGCCTTTTGCCAAGCTGCGACCGTTGCCGCGACATCGTCGGGATGGATCGCGCTCGACCATCCGTAGCCCTGATATTGATCGAATGTTTGCCCGGTAAGTTCAGCCCAGCCCGGCTGTTCCCCGATCATTTCGCCCGCGGCATTATTCGTCCAAACCACGCCGTCGATCGCGGCCAACGCGGCCCTGAAACGGCGCTCGATCTGTTCCGGAGAATTAGGCATAAGTCGGCATCCGCTCCGGCTTCGTCCATCGCGAATTTTAGGCGCTAATAGCCCATCAAGCCAAGCACTTCTTTTCGGCTGCGATGATCCTCGAGGAAGCATCCCATCAACCGGCTGGTCGTCATCCCCACGCCGTGTGTGCGCACCCCGCGTCCGGTCATGCACCCGTGCTGTGCTTCGATGACGACTGCAACGCCCTGCGGCTGAAGATTGTCCCAGATGCACTTGGCGACTTCGGCGGTCAGCCGTTCTTGCACCTGCAAGCGCCGTGCATAACCATTGAGAACCCGCGCCAGCTTCGAAATGCCAACAACGCGATCCTGTGGCATGTACGCAATCGAAGCCTTTCCAACGATCGGCGCCATGTGATGCTCGCAATGCGACTGGAACGGGATGTCCTTCAGCAACACAAGCTCATCATAACCACCGACTTCCTGAAATGTGCGTGACAGATGATAGCCGGGATCCTCGAGATAGCCTTCACAATATTCGCGCCAGGCGCGACCGACCCGGGCAGGCGTGTCGAGCAGGCCTTCACGATCAGGATCATCCCCTGCCCAGCGCAGGATCGTACGAACAGCGTCCTGAACGTCCTGCGGCACGGCAAGCTTTTGCTTTTCGGGAGACGGTTCGATTGAGTGATGATGATCAGCCATACATCGCCCCTATACCCACTAACGCATGTTGCAACTAAATTCCGCCGCGCTCGGGAATCGCACGGAGATTGCCGTTACGGCAAACTCATTTGGTGCAGTGCGCAATAGGTAGCACTTTGAAACTTGGCGGAATTTCGCCGATTCTTTGATTGACGCGTCCGTTAACCGGACGCAAAAACACCAAATCTGGCGCAGCAAGCGCATTTCGCCGCAAAGTCGGCACGTTCAGGGGAGCAGACCATGCGTAAAATTGACTTCATCGGAACATCGCTTCTCGCCGTCGCGCTGGCGCACCCGGCCTACGCACAGGTTGCGCCCCAGGTCGCGGAAGCCGAATTGAGCGACGGCGACGAAATTATCGTGACAGCCACCAAGCGCGAACAGACGCTTCAGGATGTGCCGATCTCGGTTTCGGTCACAGGCAGCGATACTGTGGAAAAGGCACAGATTCGTGATCTCATCGACCTTCAGTCTGTCGTGCCATCGCTCAAAGTATCACAGTTAAATGCGACCGGCCAAACGAATTTCATTATTCGCGGGTTTGGCAACGGCAATGGCAATGATGGCATCGAAAGCTCGGTTGGCGTGTTCATCGACGGTGTTTACCGCGCCCGCACGTCAGCAGCACTTGATGACCTTCCCGAAATCGAGCGCATCGAGGTACTGCGCGGCCCGCAATCGACACTGTTTGGCAAAAACGTGTCGGCGGGTGCGATCAGCATTGTTACGAAAAGGCCGCAATTCGATTGGGGTGGAAAAGCCGAAATCAGCCTCGGCAATTATGGCCTGATCAACCCCAAAGCGACCATCACCGGTCCGCTCGGCGAAACACTCGCCTTCCGCGTTTCTGGTAGCGTCAATACACGCGACGGCTATTTCTTCAACACCACGACGAAAGGTGACGCGAATAACCGTAACCGTTGGTCACTGCGCGCCGATGTCTTGTTTGAACCTTCGTCCGATTTTTCGCTGCGCGTTATCGGCGACTACAATTTGATCAAGGAACAATGCTGCGGCGTAACGGGCCTTCGGAACGGGCCAGCGACGCTGGCAATCGGTGGCGTGCTTGGTCGGCCTATTTCAGACACGTCAAACATTTTCAGTCGCAACATCGTATTTGACGAAAACCCACAAAACAGACTCGTTGGGAAAGGCCTGTCGGGTCAGATCGACTGGAACGTCGGCTTTGCCAAGCTAACGTCCATCACGGCGTATCGAAATCAGGTCAACCAGTCGAACCAGGACGTCGATTTTACGGGCGCGGCGTTGATAACAAACGAGACAGCCAACGAAATTTCGACCTTCACGCAGGAAATCAGGCTCGCATCTGATAATGACGGACCACTCAGCTGGCTGATTGGTGGATTTTTTCAAGATGAAAAAGTCGATACGGGGCGCGATATTCGCTACGGCACGGAAACTCGCGCGTTTGCAAATGCGTTGTCGAGCGGTTTGATTACGACGCTTGAAGCGCTGCAGAACGCCACAAACCCCTCTATTATTCCGGGAAGGACATATTTTCAGGCAGGTCAGGGTATTTCGGACGCTTACAAACTGAAACAGCAATCTTTTTCGCTGTTCGGGCAAGCGGACTTCAAAGTGACCGAACGGCTCACGATTACAGGCGGCCTTGCCTATCTCAATGACCGCAAAGCGGCTGCGTCGAATGTCGTATTAAACGATCCGTTCTCCGCGCTTGACCTTGATAATATTCCCGGACTTGGTTTCATCCCGCTAGCGACGCCCTCAGTCGCGCCTCTGGTGGGCTGCCTGTTACAAAAGGGCTTCGTGCCGACCAGCCCTAATTTGCCAACGGGATTGTTCGGTGGAAAACTCGGTAGCCGTCTGCCCGGCCCAGGAAGCGCGCCATGTCCCGCTTCTCCGGGTGGCGTCAATCCGTTCAACTTGACCGGTGTCCAGTTTTTCTATCCGGACCCTGACGCAAGCGGGAACAATATCGCAGGCCCTGTCAACTTCCCCAATGCAAGTGAATCGGGGATCTTCAAGGGTAGCAAAGTTACCTATGCAGGGCGCATTGCCTATGATTTCGACATCATCAATGCCTACGTCAGCTATTCAACTGGCTGGAAGGCGACTGCCGTAAATCTTTCGTCTGACAGCCGCCCTGCCAACAACGGCGTTGGCCGCTCAGCAGCCCCTGAAGAAGTCACTGTTTATGAAGCTGGTGTAAAAGCCAAGTTCCGCGGCGGTTTCTTCAACCTCGCGGTCTTCAAGCAGGAAATCAAAGGGTTTCAGTCGAATGGTTTTACAGGGCTCGGCTACGCGCTGGTCAACGCAGGCAAGCAATCAGTGAAAGGGTTTGAGGTCGACGCAGCCTACCGCCCTGCCCCGTGGCTCGCGCTGACGGGTGCGGTGACCTACCTTGACGGAAAGTATGACTCATTTACGCAAGCGCCCTGCTTCTCCTACGACACCGTGCGGTGCCCGCGAAATGCGCAAGGTGTATTGACACCATCGCGCGATTTATCGGGAACGCGACCGGCGGGTGTGCCCGAGTGGAGCGGTTCGGTGTCAGCGACGATTAGCCATAGCCTGACTGAAACGCTTGGTGCCTATATCCGCGGCGAATTCGATTATACGAGCGACACCTATTTGTCCGAAACCACACCTGCCAATCTCGCAACATATGGACAAAGCAACGTCAACATGAGCATCGGTTTCGAAGACAGCGAGGCCAAGCTGGAGGTGATGGGCTGGGTCCGCAACCTGACCAATGACGACGCGCTACTGGCAACATTCCCGACAGTGGGTCAAGGCTTCCCCGAGCCCGCGAGTTACAGCGGCTACCCCAACCAGCCACGCACTTATGGCGTGACGCTACGCAAGACGTTCTGATTAACCCATTCCCCAAAGGGTCGCAGGAGCCCCGGCATGGCAACATGTCGGGGTTTTGCGTTTTCGTGCCCGAGAGAGCCCCCCCGGCAGTATTGCGACTGGTCAAAAGATTCCGTTTTGAAGTGAGTGTTGTCCTTGACCGGGCGGCAGTCAGCGCTCCTTTCCCGCAATCAGAAACACGTTGCAGGTTTCCTATACAGACTGCCTAATCCTTGGCATCAAGCGCGCGACCCTTGATCTCGTTGCGGCTCGGCGCATCTTGTCTGCAGGAACATCAGTGTCGATAAAGCTGAAGGTTGGGCGGAGGCTTTGGCAGCGGCAAGCCTTCGATAACCGCTTCCGCCAGTCTGATGGTACCTGCCAGCGACTGATCAGAAAAAGGCTTAGGCAAACAGCCGAGTGCAAGATCGGGCCTCGGTCCGCTCGGTGGATTACCGGTCAGGAATATGCAGATTACGCCGAGCTTTTGGAGTTCAGCAGCGGCATCGAGACCTGAATCGCCATGCGCGAGTTGTATATCGACAAATGCGATTTGCGGATGGGTGCGCTCTGCCTGAATTACCGTTGAAGCGACATCGTCAGCAACCCCTACGACCTCATAGCCCATCATTTCTAGGACGATCTTTAGCGACGCAGCCACGAGGAACTCGTCTTCGACAAGCAATATCTTTATCAACTTGCGCTTTTTCGGTCAGATGATTGAGGCTCAAACGGTACCGTCAAGACGTTTGTCGTCCCGGTACCATCGCTCTGGATAGCGAGTGTGCCCCGCATTTGAGATACGAGTCCTTTAATGATTTCGTTTCCCATATGAGGCTTGTTTCCCGTCCTAACTGCAGTAATTCCAAGACCATTATCCCTGATTACCAAAGTGATTTCGTCGTTGGTGCCAGTCGCAGACACGGTCAGCTGTGGTTGCTCTGAACTCAGCCCATATTTAAGTGAATTGGTTATAATCTCGTTAACAGTCAGTACCAGCGGACTCGCCTGCCGTAAACTAATTATCAGATCACCTGAGAAACCGAATTGCAGTCTTACATCGTCTCTTCCTGCTGATACGATCAAATGATTCGCAATGTCTTCGAGAATAGTTTTCAGGTCGACGCGATCGTGACTATCACTTTCATATAAAATCCGATAAAGTTGAGAAACAACGTCTAACTTACTTCGAGCGATCATGACTGCAGAGCGAGCTTCAATGCTGTCTATTTTCGCAGCCTCTAAAAGCAGAAATGAACTGATGAGTTGAAGATTGTTCTTCACTCTGTGATTTATCTCGTAAAGAAGTACTTCTTTCGCTTTTAGAGCATCTTCGAGGGCGACTTGCGTTTTATGCTGGTCCTGAACAGCTCTTGCGGCAAATCCAATGACGGCAATGGCTACAGATACAATGATAGTGAACAAGCTTAGGCCGACAACTGCGCCCAAGCTGGTTGAGAACGGCTCATTCGGGTCAACAAACCAATACCAGGCTGCCAGAAATGATAGCACTGCGCAGATCACACCCGCACGAGAGCCCGCCAGAAACGCAGAAATTATAACGGCAGGGATAAATGTAATGAACGGAAAATCAGGGATCGCCGCGTCGAGACCGATGCGGAAGGCGAGCGATATTAAAAATGCGGTAACGCCGACGCTACAACTAAGCACGACATTTCGTCGAAAAACGGAAGATTCAAACAGAAACTTTTGTGCTGCATGAATGCCGCGTGAAAAAGCATTAAGGATCATTGCGGCCTACATACCTTCTTCAACAGGCTGGGCGAACGCGATTTCTGAATAAACGAAACGTCCGAGTTTAATCAGAATGTCAATAGGTGGCCGGCAGTAAACGCTGAATATGAAGCCCAGCCCGCTGGGTCCTAACGACGGAGCTTGATGCTGCACCTCCGGGGGGGGGCGTCGGCAAGCGGTGCAGCAGCGTGACCGCTGGCTGATATACGCTATAAGCTGCCGATCCGCTCAGGCAAAGGTGCAGGCGTTCCCGATTAGCGATCGAACCAGCCTGGAAACAACGGGCTTGTCGTTGGGCAGCTCGGTGATCCGCGTACTTTCGGGGTAACGGTAGCAAAGCGGTTCTGACGATGTTAGCGTCATCTTGCGGGCCAAAGGCAGTCGCCCGACCTTGGTGTTCCGCGCCCAAGACTGCCCTGATCGAACGCACCATCGCGTGCCACGACGGGGTATGGCAATGACGCACGACATAAGTTTCAATGAAGCGGTCAAGGTCTGGGCGCGGATCGCAGCGCTCTCGTTCGGCGGACCCGCCGGCCAGATCGCCGTCATGCATCGCATACTTGTCGACGAGAAACGCTGGATCGGCGAGCGACGGTTTCTGCACGCGCTCAACTTCTGCATGCTGCTGCCCGGACCCGAAGCGCAGCAGCTCGCGACCTATATCGGCTGGCTCTTGCACGGCGTGCGCGGCGGGCTGATCGCAGGGTTTTTGTTCGTCCTGCCCGGCGCGCTTGCCATTCTCGCGCTCAGTTATGTCTACGTGATTTACGGCAGTTCCGGTCCGGTGGAGGCGCTGTTCTTCGGGTTGAAAGCGGCGGTGCTCGCAATCGTCATACAGGCCGTGCTGCGGATCGGCGGACGGGGGCTTAAGTCGAACGCAGCGCGCGCGCTTGCTACGGTTGCTTTCATCGCGATCTTCTTTTTCGCTGCGCCGTTTCCGGTGATCGTACTTGCCGCTGCCGCGATCGGATGGATCGCAGGACGACGCGGCTCGACGGCATTCGCGAGCGGCGGGCATGGTGGCAACGCACAGGGGCTGGCCGATGCCGACTCCGCTCTCGGCGATGGCCCCGTGACGCACCCTTCGGCGCGGACGCGTCGCGCTGCGGTTGTCCTTACGGTGCTTTGGCTGGCACCCGTGACGTTTATTGCGCTGGTCGCGCCGCAAAGCGTTTGGAACGAGATCGCGATCTTCTTCTCGAAGCTGGCGGTCGTTACTTTCGGCGGCGCCTATGCCGTGCTTGCCTATGTGGCGCAGCAGGGCGTCGAGCAGTTCGGATGGCTGAGCGCCGACGAGATGCTTGACGGCCTCGGCCTTGCCGAGACGACGCCGGGTCCGCTGATCATGGTGACACAGTTCGTCGGCTTCCTTGCGGCATTTCGACAATCCACTAGCCTCCCGCCGCTCGTGGCAGGCACGCTCGGTGCGCTTCTGACGACTTGGGTTACCTTCCTGCCTTGCTTTATATGGATCTTTGCCGGAGCACCTTTCGTGGAGCGGCTCCGCGAGAACCGGGCCGTCTCCTCGGCACTCGGTGCAATTACGGCGGCGGTGGTCGGTGTCATCGCAAACCTGGCATTATGGTTTGCGATGCAATTTCTGTTTACAAAGCTTGAGCCCGTGCGCGCGGGGCCGCTCAAGTTCGATCTGCCTGTGGCGGCGAGCCTCGATCTGACGGCGCTTGCAATTTCGGTGGTCGCAGCGGCAATGCTCTTTGCGATTAAGCGCAGCGTGTTTGAAACACTTGCGGTCTGTGCGATCGCCGGGCTCGCTCTGAAAACACTGTTCTGAATTAATGTGAGCTTTCGCGCTGCGTACGAGTCGTTTGCAGCGGCCGGTTTGATGGACGCTGACAGTCTCCTTTTGATCTGCAAATTCGGTAAATGGCCGTTCATTCATCAGGCGCTTTGATGGTACGGCAACACAACAGGCCGAAACTCTGTCGGTGAAAGCGAAATAAACGAACGCCCTTTTTGCACGATCAGATCAATGACGTTGTGCCCCGTCTATCAGCCATAAGCGGACGAGGTGAACCCACAACTGCCCAACCCCACCACTTCCTCATCCAGGCCGCAACTAGCCACAATGCGTTTTTGGCATGAAGATCATGTCACAATCCAATTTCACACGTGACGCGCGATCGCTGAAGGCGCTCCTGTCCTGCCGACCGTCGGCTTTATCGGAGATGCCTCATGTTCCTTCGCCCCTTTCTGATCGCGCTGGCCTTGTCGAGCACTGTTGCTGCGACCATTACGGCCCAAGCCGCAGCTCCGTCTCGCCCCCAAATGGTAAAGGCCGATGGCGTCGCGCGTGTTCGCAGCAATCATGGCTTTGATGAAACGCTGACGCGGCTTAAATCCGCAATCGCCGCCAAAGGGGTGCGCTATTTCGACGCGATCGATCAGCAGGCACTTGGTGCTGAAGCTGATCTCGCAATCGGCAAATCGGTGATCGTCCGATTTGGCAATCCGCCACTCGGCGTTCAATTCCTCCAGGCGAACCGCTATGCCGGGCTCGACTGGCCAGTACGGATGCTCGTCGTCGAGGAAGCCGACGGGAGCACCTGGCTTGCCTGGACCGATTTCAAATATATGGCAAAGCGCTACGGAATCACAACGCAGGACGCACAATTCAAGATGGCCGCCACGGTCGCTGGTGCCATCGCTGCTGATGCTGCCAACTGAACGATGTTGATGCCCGTCGCGCTGGTCAGTGTTGCCGTTTTGGTGGCGGCGGTTTGCGCCGTGATCATGGGCTATGCCATCCAGCGCGGCGCGACGTGCATGGTCGCAGCGGTCGATGAAGTCCTCTCAAAACGCCGCGCCACGCGCATTCTCGGCTTGCTCGAAGCCGCGGTCTGGGTCGCGGGCGGCGTGCTTGTTTGGCGCATGCTGGGCGGCGGCCAAATTGCGCTCCCGATCGGCTATCCGGCATCTTTCATGACGGTCGCCGGCGGGCTGCTTCTCGGGATCGGCGCACTTGTCACTGGTGCTTGCGTTTTCGGGGCCGTCGCGCGGTTCGGGTCGGGCGAATGGGCCTATATTCTTACACCGATCGGCTTTTTTGCGGGCTGCGCGACGATCTGGCCGCTCATCGGAGAATTTCCTGCGATGCGCGTGGCATCACCGCTTTTTTCAGCCTCATGGCTACTGGTGCCGTTCGGCCTCTTTGCCGTTTGGCGCGTTGTCGAGGCCGTCCAGGCGGGGCGAACAGGAAATTTCGCGGCGCACATCTGGACACCACATCGTGCCACGGCTGTGATCGGCATTGTCTTTGCCATCTCGTTAATTGCGGTTGGTCCCTGGGCTTATACTTACGCTTTGCTGTCGCTTGCCCAAGGCACGCTCGATGGCGTGCTCGTCAAATTTCTGCTGATGTTCATGCTGTTTGCCGGTGCGCTGCTCGGCGGATGCACGGCGGGGCGCCTAAAGCTGATCGCGCCAACTCGCCAAGCCGTGATCCGGTGTTTTGGCGGCGGGGTCCTCATGGGATGGGGCAGCCTGCTCATTCCGGGGGGAAACGACGAACTTTTGCTCGTCGGCATACCATTGTTGCAGCCCTATGCCTGGGTTGCCGTTGCCAGCATGGCAGTTGCGATCGCCGTCGGCATTACGGCCGATCGGCAGTTTACGCGGCGCTAGTCCGTAACCTCGGGCAGTGCTATGGCGAACATGCGTTTTGGGGGGCACAGATCGTCATGGAAATGCAACAGGTTCGTTATTTCCTCGCGGTGGCGCGCACCCTCAACTTCACACGTGCTGCCGAGGATTGCAACGTGACGCAGCCGGCCCTTACGCGGGCGATCCAGCAGCTCGAAGACGAACTTGGGGGCGAACTGATCCGGCGCGAAGGGCGGCTGTCGCACCTGACAGACCTCGGCAAACGAATGCTGCCGCTGCTTCAGCAGTGTTTCGATGCGGCGCTTGCGGCGAAATCGGTCGCGGCCAAGGTGAAGAAGGGAGAAGTGCCGACGCTGTCGCTCGCCGTTTCACGCACGCTCGATCTCGATCATCTCATGCGCCCGCTGCGCGAAATGCACCGAAGTTTTGCTGGGCTTCAGCTGAAGCTCCGCCGCGGCACGGGTGCGCAGATCGCCGCAATGCTCAAAAGTGGCGAAGTGGACCTCGCTGTTGGGGGACCGATGGGTGAAAGCTGGGACCGACTGGAAAGCTGGCCGATGTTCAGCGAAGCCTTCGACCTCGTCGTTGGTGCCGGGCATCCGCTAGCGATGCGCAACGAATTGGACCTCGATGTCGAGCTGATCCGCGATGCGCGTTTCCTCGTTCATGCTGACACCGATTTGGCCGAATTTGAAATCGGTTGCCTCGATGCGACGGGGATTTGCTTCGATCATGCGCACGAGATCGATTCGGATCGCGACCTTGAAGCACTGGTCGTGGCCGAGTTCGGCGTGGCGATCATGCCCGCCAGTGCGTTGAATTCAATGCGCGTTCGTCACCTCGCCTGCTCGGCCCTCGATCTCCGGCGGACGGTGGCGCTTTATTCGGTTGCGGGGCGGGCTCGTTCGCGTGAGGCAGCCGCACTCCTCAATCTGGTGCGCTCTGCAGACTGGTCACGCCGCCTTGCTGTCGAGGCGCTCGAGAACGCTTAAGATATCGCTTAGCTCCATGCGGCGGCGATAGTCGGGATCGACGTGGCGCGCGACGATAATTCCATCGGTTCCCACGACGAACACTGCCGGGACTGGCATGATCCAGCCCTCGGTACCTTGATACTCGGGGATGTCTTTTCCTGCACCCGCGATCAGCCGGGCCATCACATCATCCACCCAGATCGCCAGGTTCAGCGACAGTGCATAACCACTGCCGACGTCGCTCAAGAAAGGAAAGCTGGCGCCGGCGTCGGCCCGCAGGATGCTGGTATATTGCTGGCGTTCGGGTGAAATCGCGACGAGCTTGTGCGGCGCGATCCGGGCCTCGATTTCAGCGATTCCTGCCATATTCAGTTGGCAATACGGGCACCAATGGCCGCGATGAAAGACGATAACGGCAGGCCCGTTTCGCAAAAGTCCTTCAAGCGCAACGATCCGCCCATCCTGATCGGGCAGCATGAATTCGGGCATGACATCGCCGACGCCGGGTGCATTCGTTCCCGCGTCGACTCCTTCGAGCCGACTCACGAACAAATCGACAGCGTCTGCATATACCGGACTCAACTCGCGCACTCGATCAGCCACCAAGCGTAGGCGCACGCCAAGCGGCACGTTGAGACCGCGCGCTGCGGCGACGGCAACATCGAGCGCAGAGATGAGTGCGTTCGGCATATGTTTGTTCCCCTTGGACGACGCCTAGCACGGCGCGGCGCACCGCGCATCGTCGGCCCACTACATTTTTGCGGCGACTGTTTCGACCATTTCGCCGGCACAGGCTTCGTGCAGCACAAAGCCCTCGCTTGGATCGACCTCGGCGCGCCAAGGCGCCTTTTCGAGCGTTTCGCAGGTGTGGCGATAGCCCGCTTCCCAGCGCTGGCGGATGCCATCGGCGCTGAAATCGATGTCCTTGGCGTGATCCTCATAATCGAGCGCCGGGGCCAACAAGCGGATGACGTGCATCTGCGTCGTACAACCATAGCCAGTCAGTCCGCGCTGTTTGAGGCTGGCGAGCGCGTCATCGGGAATGAGCGCCGACATTTCGGCAATGATGTGGCGCATCTTGTGAAGCTGACGCTGACGCTTGATGTGCGAGCCTGCGCGGCTCGAATATTGCACATCCTTCTGCCGGTTCATCACTTCCCAAATCGTCTCGGGGTCCTTGCCGTGGGGGTTCCACAGGTGAACGGCAAAGACCATCGCGTTCTTGCGCGGATTATCGTCGAACACGACTTCGACGGGCGTATTCGAAAGGATACCTCCGTCCCAGTAGAGCTGGTCGTCGATGCGCACCGCCGGGAACGCAGGGGGCAGCGCGCCCGAGGC
>JANODH010000208.1:0-5053 GCA_031412595.1 Sphingomonas sp.
TCGATGCGGATGTGATAGGCCCAGAACCAGTGGCCCTTGGCGGGATCGGATTGCTCGGACAGAAAACTGACCGAAACGCGCACCGTGATGCCGCGCGTCGTCTCGGCAAAAGGGAACAGTGATTTCATCATAGCCCGATACTCGTCAGCGCTTGGTCCAGGTCCTCGATCAGATCCTGCGGGTCTTCGAGGCCGATATTGATGCGTATCAGACCTTCCCCGACGCCCATTTCCGCGCGCGCATCAGGGCCGACGCTGTGATGCGTTGTAGAGGCCGGATGCGTCATCAGCGACCGCGAATCGCCGATATTATTCGATATGTCGATGAGGTTCAGCGCATTGAGCAAACCCATTGCCTGTGCCCGCCCGCCGTCGAGCACGAACGAAAAGATTGGCCCGAACGCCTTCATCTGGACAGCGGCCAGATTATGCTGCGGATGGCTTGGCAAGCCGGGGTGAAGCATTTTCGGGACACGCGCCTCGAGGAATTTGCCAACAGTTATCGCACTTTCGGACTGCCGCATGGCGCGCAACTCGAGCGTTTCCAGCCCTTTCATCACGACCCAGGCGTTGAAGGGCGACAGGTTGGGCCCCGTATTGCGCTGGAATGGCAGCAGTTTTTCCTCGATGAACTTTTTCGATCCCGCGACCGCGCCGGCAAGCACCCGTCCCTGCCCGTCCATCATCTTGGTCGCCGAATAAGCGACGACGTCGGCGCCGAAATCCATCGGCCGCTGGAGCGCAGACGTCGCAAAGGCATTGTCGACGACCGATGTAATCCCATGCTCGCGCGCAAGCCCGCAAACATACGCCATATCAACGATGTCCATCGTGGGGTTCGCAGGCGTTTCGAAGAAAAACACTTTTGTATTGGGCTGGACTGCGGCTTTCCAAGCCTCATTGTCGCGACTGTCGATCGTGGTCGTCGTGATCCCCCATTTGGGCAGCAGGTGATCGGTCAGCCACCGGCACGAGCCGAACGCCGCGCGCGCCGCCACAACATGATCGCCTGTTTCGAGCTGACATAATAATGCCGTCGTCATCGCAGCCATCCCCGTTGCCTGACAACGGGCGGCCTCGGCCCCTTCCATCAGCGCAATACGATGCTCCAGCATCTCGACAGTCGGGTTCTGAAGGCGCGAATATGTCGGCCCTTCTGCTTCGCCGGCAAAGCGAGCAGCCACTGTTTCGGCATTGTCATAGGTATAGCCCGAGGACAGAATTAGCGCTTCGCTGGTTTCGCCCCATTCGCTTCTGACTGTGCCGCCGCGTACTGCTTGCGTCGCGGGGCGCCATTTCGATGTGATTTCGGGGTTCTGACCGTCTTTGCGTTTCATGTATTCCCCTTGCCGCTGTGAATGGGAAATGGTCAACGCCCCATTGCGCGATCGATGCGCTGAATAAGCCGATCACGCGCGGGCAGTATCGCTGCGCGGCGACCCGTCAGTACATTTTCGCGCAGTCTGTTGCCATTATTGACCAAACCGCAAGGCCCCTGATCGCCATAGCCGAGTTCGGCAAGAATTATATGCTCATATCGCTCAACTGCGGGAACCCAGCCTCGTGCCGCAGAGGCCGCCTCAATGGCCGAAAGGACACCATCGAGCGCCGCATAAATGCGGGGATAAGGATGCCCCTCGGGCAACGAGACGGCGGCGAGCGCTGTAACCCACTCCACGGCTGCGAGTGGCAGTGCTTCGGACAACAACGATGCGCGGCTCGTGATCAGTTCAGCAGCGAGAGATGCGAGTTGCGTTTCCGATCGCGCACGAAATTCGGCTAAAACGATATTGCCGACCGACAGATTGGGCCGGATGCGCCGCGATCGTCCGCCGCGTACATAACCCGAGAGCATTCCGGCGCCCTCGGTGAGCGTGCGCACGATCATGCCATGTTCGCCGTGCGCGCGAGCTGCAATGATGATGGCGCGAGATCGATGATGCATCAATGCGCTATGCCATCAAATTCACGTGCGGTAAGCATTATGAAACGGGCTCGAGCGTAGTTTCGTTGCTCGGGGGCGAGCATGTTTTTTTGGGGGTCTGCTATTACGTCCGTTGGGGATAATCCGGATGTATCGCGGCTGGACTTGCCGCCACCTTCGCATGCGCGCCTTCGATTGCCTGACTCGATCGGTCGGCGTTTCGTCATTCTCGCCGATGCGGAAGAAGAGTTCGACTGGACGAAGCCGTTGCAGCGCAGCGCGATTTCTACAGAAACGATCAATGCCCTGCCGCAAGCGAACCAGTTTTTCACGGCGCGAGCCTGTGTTCCGACTTACCTGGTTGACTGGCCAGTCGTTTCGAACCGACGAAGTGCTGAGATCATGCGCGGCATGGCCGTCGATGGTGACTGTGAGATCGGCACGCAGCTTCACCCGTGGGTGAACCCGCCTTTTGACGAAGACGTAACAATAACAAACAGCTTTGCTGGCAATCTGCCGCCAGAACTAGAAGCTGCAAAACTCGAGCTTCTCACCGAAAAGGTCAAGGCTGCGACTGGCGTGCAACCAATCGTCTATCGTGCTGGACGCTATGGTGTCGGGTCGCAAACCGCAGCTTTGTTGATGCGACTGGGCTACCGGCTCGATGTTTCCGTGCGCTCATCGTTTGATTACCGCCCACAGGGGGGTCCTGATTTTTTGCGGCATCCGATCTGGCCTTGGGCGCTCAGTGAGACTCTTTCTGCTTTGCCATTAACAGTAACGAACACCGGCCTGTTACGGCGCATGATGAAATGCAGCGAACACGCTTTTGCGCGGGGATTGCTTGCGCGCGCGGGCTTGTTCGATCGCGTCCCTTTGACGCCTGAGGGCGTGCGACTGCATGACGCGCTGATTGCGATCCGTCAGCTTTTAAATGCCGGCCACCAACTTTTCAGTCTTTCCTTTCACACGCCGTCGCTGGTTCCGGGCCATACGCCTTATGTCCGTAGCGCAATCGACCTGAAAGAGTTTTGGAGATGGTGGGACGGCGTTTTCGACCTCTTCTCTCGATTCGGAGTGATGCCGATCCGCTCCAGCGAAATCGCGACAGCGCTCGTGCCCGCATGAACGCGATAAATGCAAACCGGATTCACGGCTTCGACTCCGGAAATGAAAGCACCGCTGCAATCGTGGCGCTAACTGCGATACCGACTGATTGGGACGATGCCTGGATCGATCTTGCCCGCAACGCCAGCGAGCCCAATCCTTTTGCCGAGCATTGGTTTCTACGTCCTGCCATTCGCCATCTTGCCGACAGCGCGCCAGGAAAGATGATCGCGGTCTGGCAGGATGAGCAGCTGATTGGACTAATGCCTATAAAAACAGCTCGACGATACGGTCGCCTGCCAATCTATCACGTGCAAAACTGGATGCACTATCATTGCTTTTACGGTGCACCGCTCATTCGCGCTGGCTCAGAGACAATTTTCTGGGATACTGTTTTGGCTGCGTTGGATGCAGCGCCGTGGGCGCCGAGTTTTCTTCACTTAGCGAGCCTTGATCCTAAATACCCATCGTTTCAATCATTATGCAAAGCGCGGCTAACCGACGTCGTGCATCGGAGCGAACGGGCAATGCTGCAAACGACATTGGACCCTGAGACGTATTTGAGCCGGACGATGCGTCCAAAAAAGCGTAAGGAAATCAAACGACTGCGTTCTCGCCTCGAAGACCTAGGCGCCGTTGCGTTTACCGCGCTTGCACGTGATGGTTCGATCGCTGCCTGGAAAGATCAATTTCTCGCTCTCGAGTCGTCGGGCTGGAAAGGACGCAAAGGGTCAGCGCTCGGTTCAAAACCTGCGACCGCAGCTTTTTTTGCAGAAGTAATCGAAGGAGCGCATGCCGCCGGCAAGCTCGATATGCTCAAAATGACATTATGCGGCAAACCGATCGCGATGCTCGTAAATCTGGTCGCACCACCCGGCAGCTTTGCCTTCAAAATTGCTTTCGATGAAGACTATGCGCAGTTTTCCCCGGGCGTTTTGATCAAAATTGAAAGCCTCAAGGCATTCAGCCGTCCGGACGTATCGTGGACCGATAGTTGCGCGGCGCCGGATCATCCGATGATCAACAGTCTATGGGCGGAGCGCCGCGAGATCGTCCGCGTCACAGTGCCGCTGTCAGGTGCCCGTCGCCGAACCGTGTTTCGGGGAGCGAGAATGTTGGAAAAACTGGCCGCTCAAATACGAGGGCGGCTATGACGGCTTTTCCCGACAAAAGCGCATTCGAGGCCGTTTATCCCGAACGACCCGGTCTCGTTCGGCATGAGCTGGCCGATCATCCTCTGTTTACGCTCGAAGCACTTGTCGCGCTCGCAGGCCGAATGCGAGAGCGGGACGTCGAATATAATCGCGGCGATCTCCCCATTGGTATCGATTTCGATGACGTCCCGCGCAACGGGCTTGCCATTGCCGACACGATCCGCGGCATCGAGGAAAATGGATCGTGGATGGTGCTGAAACACGTCGATCAGGACCCGGCATATCGCGCCCTTCTCAAGGCTACGCTCGCTGAAATCGATACATCGATCCGCGCAAAAACCGGGGCGATGCTGAAACAGGAAGCTTTCATCTTCATTTCCAGCCCCGATTCGATGACGCCGCTGCATTTCGATCCCGAGCACAACATCCTTCTCCAGTTGCGTGGGGCAAAGTCGATGACCGTCTTCCCTGCCGATGATGAGGAAATCGCGCCTCCGGCGGCTCACGAGCGCCTTCATTTGGGCGAAGGACATCGCAACTTGCCGTGGAACGCGAGCTATGTCGCGCGCGGTAAGCGATTCGATCTGCAAGCTGGAGATGGCATTCACGTGCCACTGATGGCACCACATTTCGTGCGCAATGGTCCCCATGTCTCGGTCAGCTTCTCGGTCACCTGGCGCAGCGCATTTAGCTATGCCGAAGCCGAAGCGCGCGGGCTCAATGCTCTCCTGCGGCGACGCGGGTTCAATCCTGCATCGCCAAAAGCGTTTCCCGCAAAAAATCTGGCCAAGTCGACAGTTTATCGCGCGATCCGTAAGACGAGCGGCCTGCTCGGTCGTCGCTGGTCAGATAGCTTGCCCGGCGGCAAC
>JANODH010000209.1:0-1967 GCA_031412595.1 Sphingomonas sp.
CTTATGCATTTGACACTCCTTTGGTTACCATTGGTGCAGACTGCGCCGGGGCGGCTGTCTTAAGCCTGAACGCGCACAGGTCGGTCACCGGGCAGCGCCAGCATTCGGGCGTGCGCGCTTTGCACAGATACCGACCGTGCAGGATCAGCCAATGGTGCGCGGCGTTTCGAAACGGATGCGGTGTCTGCCGTTCCAGGATTTTCTCGATCGCTTCGGGCGTCTTCCCCTTGGCAAGGCCTGTCCGGTTCGAAACTCGGAACACATGCGTGTCGACGGGAAATGTTTCGGCACCCAGCGCGACATTGAGCACGACATTGGCGGTTTTGCGCCCGACGCCGGGCAGCGTTTCGAGCAAATCGCGATCGGTGGGCACAATGCCGCCATGCCGCTCAACCAGAATCTGCGACAGCGCAATGACGTTTTTGGCTTTGTTGTTGAACAGCCCGATCGACTTGATGTGATCGCGCACTGTTTCCAGCCCGAGATCAAGCATTGCCTGCGGATTGTCTGCCTTTGCAAACAGCGCACGCGTCGCTTTGTTGACGCCAGCGTCGGTCGCTTGTGCCGACAGGACAACAGCGACCAGCAACGTGTAGATATTGACTGATTCGAGCTCGGTTTCGGGCGCCGGATTTGCCTCGGCCAGGCGCCGGTAAAATTCGAAGATATCGGCTTTTTTCACAGCCCGAGGACATCCGCCATCGTGTATCGCCCGGCGGGTTTCCCGACGAGCCAGCATGCTGCTTTCACCGCACCGCGCGCGAAAATACTGCGGTCTTCGGCGCGGTGGCCGAGCTCGATCCGCTCGCCGTCGCTGGCAAGGATCAGCATATGATCGCCCGCAACCGAGCCGCCGCGCAAGCTGGCAAAACCGATGCTGCCGACATCGCGCAGCCCGTCCCGTTCGAACCGGCTCAATTCAGGGAGGCTTTTGCCGCGACCGCGCGCGGCGGCTTCGGCAAGCAGAAGCGCAGTGCCTGACGGCGCATCGACTTTGTGGCGGTGATGCATTTCGACGACTTCGATGTCCCATTCGTCGCCGAGACGGGCCGTCGCTTGTTCGATCAGCGCGCTCAGCAGATTGATGCCGAGCGATGTATTCGCAGCCTGAATGACGGCGATCTCATTTGCCGCCGCGTCGATCATTGCGTGATGCGCACTGTCGAGGCCGGTCGTACCAATCAGGATTGGGGTTCTCACCAGGCGCGCCGCAGCAAGATGCGCGGCCAAGGCAGCGGGTGACGAAAAATCGACAATTACGTCGCTGAGCCCGGCAAGCGCTTCAGCATCGCCGCCGATATCGACGCCGCCATGCGTGCACCCCGCGCTTTCTGCCGCTTTCGCAATCGCTTGGCCCATGCGCCCGGCACTGCCAAAAATTGCGATTCGCGTTTTGCCCTGTGCCATGCCGCAATCTATAGCGCGGGCGTGCGTGACATCCAGAACATCGTTGTGCTGACCGGCGCGGGGATCTCCGCCGAAAGCGGTCTTGCGACATTTCGCGGCCCGGGTGGGCTGTGGGAAGGACACCGCGTCGAAGATGTCTGCACACCCGAAGCGCTTCGCGACGATCCCGAGCTGGTGCACCGATTCTATGACGATCGCCGTGCGGCGCTCGGCAATGTCGAGCCGAATGCCGCGCACCGGGCGCTCGCGCGGCTCGATGCGGAATGGACGGGCGGTCTGCTGATCGTGACGCAGAATGTCGATGATCTGCATGAGCGGGCAGGCGCGAAACGCCTGATCCACATGCACGGCGAATTGCTTTCCACGCTTTGTGCATCGTGCGGCGATCGCGGGCCATGGATTGAGCGGCTGCCGCCCGGAACAGCGTGCGGCGCGTGCGACAATCTCACGCTCCGGCCTGACATCGTCTTCTTCGGCGAGATGCCGTACCGCATGGACGCGATCGACGGCGCGCTGGGTGATTGCGATTTGTTCGTGTCGATCGGCACGTCGGGCGCGGT
>JANODH010000210.1:0-2134 GCA_031412595.1 Sphingomonas sp.
CAATATGTGCCTGCGCATCATAATGTCGCCGAATTTGCAACCGCGCTGCGCAGCGTCGGCGAACCGATGCGCGGGCTGCCAGTGAAAGACATGTCGATCGGCAACATGCTCGATTCGCTGTTTGCGATCACACGCGATTTCGACATGGTGACGCAGCCGCATTTGCTCCTCCTGCAAAAAACGATGGTCATGGTCGAAGGGGTGGCGTCCGCGCTCGATCCCGAAATCAACATGTGGGAAACGGCTGCACCCTATGTCCGCGACTGGCTGCGCGGCGAGCTGGGGCCTGAGTCAATCGCGGCTGACAGCATCGTCGAAAATCTGCGCACGCTGGCGCGCTTGCCCGATCTCGTCCGACGAATAGAGGAGCGCTACCCCAAGAAGGGAGCGGCCCCGCCCTCCCCGCCGCTTGCCGAAATAAAGCTGATGGGCTCCGGCCGCTCGAACGCGTGGGGACATGTCCTGACGGCCGCACTATCCGCACTGGCTGGCGCCGGGGCCTTCTGGGCCTTAAGCTGACGCAATGCAGGGCAAACGCATTCTTCTGATCATCAGCGGCGGGATTGCGGCATACAAGACGGCCGAACTGATCCGCCTGTTCCGCCGCGCCGAAATGCCGGTGCGCTGCGTGCTGACCGAAGCGGGCGCAAAGTTCATGACGCCGATGACGCTCGCTGCGCTCAGCGAACAACCGGTGGTCGAGACCTTGTGGGATCTCGACCGCGAATCCAAAATCGGCCATATCGCGCTCAGCCGCGATGCCGATCTTGTTGTCGTCGCGCCTGCGACAGCCGACATCATGGCACGAATGGCACACGGCCACGCCGACGATCTGGCCACCACGCTGCTGCTTGCCACCGACAAGCCGGTCCTTGTCGCGCCCGCCATGAACGTGCGCATGTGGCAGCACGCCGCGACGCGCCGCAATGTCGCGCAGCTTCGTGCAGATGGCGTGACCGTGATGGAGCCTGAAGAAGGCACGATGGCGTGCGGCGAATATGGGCCGGGGCGTTTGCCGCATGTCGATGCGATTTTTGCCGCCGCACTCGACCGGCTCAAAGCATAGCGTGCACATCATCGTCACGGCGGGGCCGACACACGAGCCGATCGACCCGGTCCGCTACATCGCCAATCGTTCGTCGGGCAAACAGGGTTTCGCCATTGCCGGTGCGCTCGCGGCAAAAGGCGCGCGGGTAACGCTGATCGCAGGCCCGGTAACGCTCGACACCCCACCGGGCGTAACGCGCATCGACGTCGAGACGGCAAGCGAAATGGCCGCAGCCGTCGAAGCGGCCCTCCCCGCCGACGCTGCCATCATGGTTGCCGCCGTTGCCGACTGGCGCGTCGAGGCGTCGGGGCAGAAGATCAAAAAAGACGGCAGCGGCGTCATGCCCACCCTGACGCTGGTCGAAAACCCGGACATTCTTGCAGGGCTAGCCCGCAGCCCAAAGCGCCCCCGCCTGCTGATTGGCTTTGCTGCCGAAACCGAGAATGTCATAGAAAACGCAAAGGCCAAACTCGCCCGAAAGGGGTGCGACTGGATCGTCGCCAACGACGTGTCGGGCGACGTCATGGGCGGCGCGGCGAACACCGTCCACATTGTGACGGCGGAAGGGGTGGAAAGCTGGGCGCGGATGGCGAAGGCGGATGTGGCGGCGCGGCTGGCTGCGCGGGTATTGAGAGATTTAGCATGACGCTGAAGATTGCACTGGTCATGGCGTTATCGATACTGTCGGCGTGTGCTTCTTTTTCGGTCCGTCCTGCGCCTGACAAATTGCAACCGTGGACAACCAATTTACGCGACAGACAGCCGGATGGTCCGTTCAGCGCGGTCTATCGTGTCCGCGGGCGGCACCTCGTTTTCATCGGTGCGCAACATGAAAACCGGGATGACAGCGCAACATTTCGGATGATCCGCGACGCCTACACATCGTTCGAATTTGACACTGTGATTGCAGAAGGTTTTCCGACGTCATGGGGCGCAAATCCCGCCCGCATTCTCGACATGGCATCGAAATCGCAAACGGCGGCAGACGGGTTTGTCGAGGGCGGTGAGACCATCCCGACGGTTTTGGGGGCGCAACGACAGAAAGCTCGCCTGCTCGGCGGCGAGCCCGACGATGCCGAAATCAAA
>JANODH010000211.1:0-3405 GCA_031412595.1 Sphingomonas sp.
GATGATCTTCTTGGGCTTCAACTCGGACTTGGTCGTCGCGAGCTCTTCGAGCAGGTCTTTGCGCTCGCCCTCGAGGTCCAATTCCTCCAGCATGCGGCGCACCGCTTCGGCACCGATGCCGGCCGAGAACGCGTCTTCGCCATATTCGTCCTGCGCTTCGAGAAGTTCGTCCTCGGTCAGCAGCTGGAATTTTTCGAGCGGCGTAAGGCCGGGTTCGACGACGATATAGGCTTCGAAATAGAGGACGCGCTCAAGCTGCTTCAACTGCATGTCGAGGAGCAGGCCGATGCGGCTCGGCAGCGACTTCAGGAACCAGATGTGCGCAACGGGGGCAGCGAGTTCGATATGGCCCATGCGTTCGCGGCGGACCTTCGAGACGGTGACTTCGACACCGCACTTTTCGCAGACAATACCCTTATACTTCATGCGCTTGTACTTGCCGCACAGGCATTCATAATCCTTGATCGGACCGAAGATGCGCGCACAGAACAGGCCGTCGCGCTCGGGCTTGAACGTCCGGTAGTTGATGGTTTCGGGCTTCTTGATCTCGCCGAACGACCACGAGCGAATACGCTCGGGCGATGCGATACCGATTTCGATCTGATCGAATGTTTCCGGCTTTACGACAGGATTGGCGAAATTGGTAAGTTCGTTCATATTTGTGCTCCTGAGCCCATGCGGGGCTAGAAAAATCTTATCAAACGAGGACTTCGCCCCGGGACCGACCCGGGGCGCAGACCCCTGTTATTCCGCCGCGATCGCTGGCATCTCATTCTCGTCGATCTTGTCGACGTTAGTCAGTTCGACGTTGAGGCCGAGCGACCGCATTTCCTTGACGAGGACGTTGAAGCTTTCGGGAATTCCGGCATCGAAGCTGTCGTCGCCTTTGACGATCGCTTCGTAAACCTTGGTACGCCCGACAACATCGTCCGACTTCACCGTGAGCATTTCCTGCAAGGTATAGGCTGCCCCATAAGCCTGCAGTGCCCAGCATTCCATTTCGCCGAAACGCTGTCCGCCGAACTGCGCCTTGCCGCCCAGCGGCTGCTGCGTGACGAGCGAGTAGGGCCCGATCGACCGCGCGTGGATCTTGTCGTCCACAAGGTGATGCAATTTCAGCATGTAGATATACCCGACCGTAACCTTGCGGTCGAACATGTCGCCCGTGCGGCCATCATAGAGGTCCGACTGGCCCGACGTATAGAGGCCCGCTAGCGTCAGCATGTGGCTCACATCGGCTTCACGCGCACCGTCGAACACCGGCGTTGCCATCGGCACACCGTTCTTCAACAGCCCTGCCATTTCGACGATTTCTTCATCGGAACGGGCAGCAATTTCGCCGTGATACTTCTCGCCATAGACGGTTTTCAACCGATCGCGGACCGCTTCGGGCGGTTTTGCACCCTTTGCGTCCGGATTGGCTTCGCGCCACGCTTCAAGTGCTTCGGTAATCTGTTGGCCCAGACCACGCGCCGCCCAGCCGAGATGCGTTTCGAAAATCTGACCGACGTTCATGCGGCTCGGCACGCCGAGCGGATTGAGCACGATATCGACTGGCGTCCCGTCGGCGAGGAAAGGCATGTCCTCGTTCGGCAGGATGCGGCTGATAACGCCCTTGTTCCCGTGACGCCCCGCCATCTTGTCGCCCGGCTGCAGCTTGCGCTTCACCGCCACGAACACCTTGACCATTTTGAGAACGCCGGGGGGCAGATCATCGCCGCGCTCGAGCTTTTCGACACGGTCCTGATACTTCGCATTGATGAGGCCAACGGCGTCGTCATATTGCGTCTTGACGGCTTCGAGGTCCGACTGGCGCGCATCGTCTTCGACGGCGAACTTCCACCATTCGAAATGTTCGACACTTTCGAGCAGCGCTGCGTCGATCTTGACGCCTTTTTTGACGCCCTTCGGTGCTGCGCTCACGGTCTGACCCAGCAGCATTTCGCGCAAACGGCTCCAGGATGCACGGTTCAGGATACCGCGTTCGTCGTCGCGGTCCTTGGCCAGACGGTCCTTTTCCTCGGCCTGGATGGCGCGCGTACGGTCGTCGATGTCGATGCCGTGACGGTTGAACACACGCACTTCGACCACCGTTCCGGCGACCCCTGGCGGCAAGCGAAGCGACGTATCGCGCACGTCCGATGCTTTTTCACCGAAGATCGCGCGGAGCAGCTTTTCTTCGGGCGTCATCGGCGATTCGCCCTTGGGCGTGATTTTCCCCGCGAGGATATCACCGGGTTCGACTTCGGCACCGATGTACACGATTCCAGCTTCATCGAGGTTGCGAAGCGCTTCCTCGCCGACGTTGGGAATGTCACGGGTGATATCTTCGGGCCCGAGCTTGGTGTCGCGCGCCATGACTTCGAATTCTTCGATATGGATCGACGTGAAAACATCGTCCTTCACGATGCGTTCGCTGATCAGAATCGAATCTTCATAGTTATAGCCATTCCACGGCATGAACGCGACAAGCGTGTTGCGGCCCAGCGCCAGTTCACCGAATTCGGTCGACGGACCATCGGCAATGATCTGACCGGTCGTGATGACGTCGCCGACTTTCACCAGCGGACGCTGGTTGATGCAGGTGTTCTGGTTCGACCGCTGGAATTTCTGCAGCGTGTAGATATCGACGCCCGAATGCCCTGAGTCGACTTCGCCGGTCGCCCGGATGACGATACGCGTTGCATCGACTTGATCGACGATCCCGCCACGCTTGGCTGCCACTGCAGCACCCGAATCGCGTGCCACGGTTTCCTCCATGCCCGTGCCGACGAATGGTGCTTCGGCGCGTACCAGTGGCACGGCCTGACGCTGCATGTTCGATCCCATCAGCGCACGGTTGGCGTCGTCATTCTCGAGGAACGGGATGAGCGATGCAGCAACCGAAACGAGCTGCTTTGGGCTCACGTCCATCAACGTGATGTTGTCGGGGATCGCCATCAGGAATTCCCCCGCCTGTCGCGACGAGACGAGTTCTTCAGAGAACCCCTTGTCGCCGTTAAGCTCGGCGTTGGCCTGCGCAATCGTATGTTTGGCTTCTTCCATCGCCGACAGATAGACGACGTCATCCGTCACTTTGTGATCGACGACTTTGCGATATGGCGTTTCGATGAAGCCATATTTGTTGACGCGGCTGAAGCTCGCCAGCGAGTTGATCAGGCCGATGTTCGGGCCTTCGGGCGTCTCGATCGGGCAAATGCGGCCATAATGCGTCGGGTGAACGTCGCGGACTTCGAAGCCCGCACGTTCGCGCGTCAGACCGCCCGGCCCGAGCGCCGATACGCGACGCTTGTGCGTTACTTCGGACAGCGGATTGGTCTGATCCATGAACTGCGACAGTTGCGACGAACCGAAGAATTCGCGCACAGCGGCAACCGCCGGCTTCGCATTGATCAGGTCGTTGGG
>JANODH010000212.1:0-3191 GCA_031412595.1 Sphingomonas sp.
GCTGGCGGATCATCGAGCGGACCATTTCGAATTTCTTCCCATTCGAGAATGATTATCTGAAACTCGGCGGCGGGATCGACCGCACGCAAGCCGAATTCGCCCGCTTTTCTGCCAAAGACGCAGCGACTTTCCCGGCTTACGAAGAAGCGCTGGAACGCGTTGCCGAAGTCCTGCGCGGCATTTCGTTGAAGACACCACCCAATGCCGGCGGCGGGGTGCGTGCGTTGCTGGCAGCGGCGTCGCAGGGGCGCAGTGTTGCGGGGCTCGACATCGAAGCGCAGCGCGATGTGCTCGATCTGTTCGTCAAATCAGCGCGTGATTTTCTCGATGGCTGGTATGAAAGCGATGCGGTGAAGGCGGCGTTCGGTTTCGACGCCGTCGTCGGCAATTATGCGTCGCCCGACACGCCCGGATCGGCTTATGTCCTGCTTCACCACGTCTTTGGCGAGATCAACGGCAAAAAAGGCATGTGGGGCCACAGCGTTGGCGGCATGGGCGCGATCACGCAATATATGGCTGAGGCTTGCGTGGAAGCCGGTGTCGAGATCAGCCTCCAAGCACCTGTCGCCCAAGTGCTGGTCGATGGCGCAAAAGTTGCCGGCGTTCGCTTGGAGTCAGGTGAGGAGATTGCCTGCGCGACAATCGTATCGAACGTCGGGCCGTCGCTGCTGTTCAAACAGCTTGTTGCTGCAAACGATCAGCCGCCTGCCTTCAAAAAGCGGATCGACCAGTGGAAAACGGGATCGGGCACGTTCCGGATGAACGTCGCACTTTCCGAATTGCCGAGCTTCAGTGTTTTGCCAGGGAAAGACAAGGCCGAGCATCATACCTGCGGCATCATTATCGCACCCAGCCTCGACTATATGGACCGGGCTTATACCGACGCGCGCGCTTTCGGCTGGTCGAAAGCGCCGATTGTCGAAATGAAACTGCCGACGACAGTCGATGACAGCCTTGCGCCGCCGGGGCAGCACATCGCCAGCTTGTTCTGCCAGCAATTCGAGCCGCGATTGTCGGGGGATCGGACATGGGACGATGTTCGCGAGGAAGTTGCCGACCACATCATCGACACGGTCACGCAGCATGCACCCAATTTCAAAGCTTCGGTGATTGCGCGGCAAATCCATTCGCCGCTCGACCTCGAACGCAAATTCGGCCTGATCGGTGGCGATATCTTCCACGGACACATGTCGCTCGATCAGCTTTACGGTGCGCGGCCGATGCTGGGGCATGGTGATTACCGGATGCCGATTGCGGGGCTTTATATGTGTGGATCGGGCACGCATCCGGGCGGGGGCGTGACGGGCGCGCCGGGACATAATGCCGCGCAAGAGATATTGAAGGATCGCAGCGTGATCGGCCGGTTGCTCGGGCGCGGGTAGCGCGACGCCCGAGCGAATATTGATTGAGATTATCGGTGGGCCATGTAGGTTCGAATCAGCGCACGGCTGGCACCCTTGCCCTTCGTTTTGCGAAAGCGGATCCGGGGCACTTTGGCTGAACGTGCGAGTATTGTCTTAGGGTGCAAGAAACCATGCAATTTTTTACCGTTCTCCGCGTGTTTGCGTTTATCCTGTTTCTATTTCTTCCATCGATTGCGGTGCTGTCTTTTGCGGGCTTTGTCTTGAACAGCACTTACTGGTTCAAATGGCTCGGGCTGCCGGTTTTGTTTGTAAACGGCGCGATCCTGTTCATTCAGCCGATCAGAAGTCTTATCTCGCTGCAACTGATCAAGATGGGATCGGCGAAATAGGCACACCGCGCGGGCGGAGCCAGTAAAGCGGGACAGCGGTCAACATCAGGCCGATGCTGAGCAGTAAGGCTTCGGTGCCTGCGCCCCACAAAACCCACGCCGAAAAAGCGAGACCCGCGATTGCTGCGGGCCGCACGACGCGCAGGGCGATCGCCGCCGCACAGGCACCGACGTAAAGCCAAACCGTCGCCGCGGTGGTCAATTGCAGCATGAAGGTCAGCACGCTTTTGAATCCGGGGATCGCGCTGGATAGCACGAGGAAACTAGCAACGACACTCGACATCAGGATCGCCGTCGTCGGAACATCGCGGAGGCTCGTTTGGGCAAGAAATGCCGGAACGAGGCCGCCGCGCGCCATACCCAGCGGCACTTCGCCTTGCATCAAGGTCCAACCGTTGAGGCAGCCGATGGCGGCAATCGATGCAAAGGCGGCAATCGCAAGGCCGGCCCCGCGCCCCCAGAATGTCTCGACGAACAGAGCAATCGGGGCGTTTGATGCGGCAACAGTCGTTTCCGACAAGGCAAAGACCACACCGACCGAAATGAACACGTAAAGGAGCCCGGTCAGCGCTGTGCCGAAAAGCGTCGCGCGGATAATGTTGCGGGCAGGATCAAGAACGCGCGCAGCCGCGATCGACGCTGCTTCGAAACCAACGAGCGGGAAGAAGGTAAGCGTGAGCGCTGTCGTGAAATCGGCGGCGTTGAAGGCAGTGTGCGGATTGGCGCCGAAGCGGCTCGGTTCGCTAACGGCCAGACCGATCAGGATCGCGACGACGGCAATCAGCGGTATCAGTTTCAACAACGTCGTCAGCACCTGGAAACGACCAGCGCCTTTTGCACCACCGAGATTCAGCGCTGTCAGTGCCCAGATGAGCGTCGTTGCGCCGAGTGCCGTGGCAAGCGGCGTCGCGGTCAGCGCGGGGACGAAGCTTGCGCCGTAACGCACCGCGGTAAGCGCGATAATGGCATTGGCCGAACAGATGCCAACCCAATAGCTCCAGCCGACAAGAAGGCCCGGCAAAGGCCCCAGTGCTTCGCTGACGATAGCTAGCGCACCCGATGCAGCCGGACGCGCGACTGCAAGGCGTGATAGAATATAAGCTAGAAGCAGCGCACCGGGGATCGCGGCGCCCCATGCCGCCGCACCAGTCCAGCCAAATGGCGCAAGCTGGGCTGGCTGAATGAACACGCCCGCGCCGATCATGCCACCAACAACGAGCGATGCTGCTGTCCAGACGCCGAACGGTCGCGACGGGGGTGGCGTGGCGGGCGCTGTCATGCCCCCGCTCACCCGATCAGAACTTTGCGCCCAACCTTAGCCCGAAAGTTCGTGGCGTGATCGTGTACACGTAGTTTCTGAAGGGTGCGCAAGAGCCGCACTGCGCTCCTCGTGACAATTCACCGCGTTCATCAAATGCATTGCGGACGAATAGCTCGG
>JANODH010000213.1:0-20881 GCA_031412595.1 Sphingomonas sp.
GCTTTTGACGCGCCAGTCGGCAGGATAGATCGTACCATGCTTCACGAGCCACAGAATCAACGGAACGATGGCGACGGCAACGCACGAGATGATGCTGCCTTCGTATAATCCGCTGTTGTTGGTGACCATCAGGTTCAACGCGCCATAGCCGCCGCCCGAAATCAGCGTCTTGATGCCGCCGACAATAATAATCGATGCGGCCGACAGGATCATGAACAAGGCCAGCGCTTCGATGCGAAGCTTCGTGCGCAGCGTTAGCGGCAGGAAAATCGCGAAAGCCAGGGCTTTCCAGACCCAGTCCCATTTGCGCAGCGCATCGATCGGGAAATCGGCCTGCGTCGTCGTGATCCCGCAGTAGCCAAGGAGCGCGAGCATAAGGAACTGGCGCGGCGCGACCCGGCTGTCTTTCTTGTCGTCGAAAAGCACCCAGCCTATCACGGCAAACACGACCATGATCAGCGAAACGGGGACGCTGTTCAGCAGCAGGTAGGTTAGCCGTTGCGGCGAGACGAGATCGACATAGACATAGCCGAGCACGAGCAGAAAGGGGCGACGAAAGCCCATGCCGACAAGCGCGGCCAGAAAAGCAATGAACGCCAGATCGCGCACTATTTGCGACCCCAGCCTGCTGTTTCTTCGGGTCCCTCGTCATCGAGATCGCGCCGCGACAACATCCGCCAGCCTGCATAGATCATCAGGAAATGCGTGAGCGCGAGCGAGAAATTGTCGATCATGCGGTAAGCGTTATAATATTGCGGTTGACGTCGCCTTAAGTTTCGTCGTGGCATGCGCAGACCGTCATGCGCATTCTTCACATCCTCGACCACAGCCTGCCGCTGCACAGTGGCTACACGTTTCGCACGCGGGCGATCATGCGGGCACAGCAAGCGATGGGCTGGACGGTTGCCGGTGTCACGGGCGTCCGCCATACGGGCGCGTCGGCGGGCGCAATCGAAACGGTCGATGGCCTGAAGTTTTTTCGCACGCCGCCGGTTTCGGGATCGGTTCCGGTCCTGTCCGAAATCAACGAAGTTCGCGCGCTGGCCCGGACGCTTGACGCAGTCGTGGCAGCATTCCGCCCTGATGTGCTGCATGCCCATTCGCCTGTGCTGGGCGCGCTGGCGGCATTGCGCGTCGGGCGCCGGCATAAGCTGCCCGTCATGTATGAAATTCGCGCGTTCTGGGAAGACGCCGCGGTCGGCAACGGCACGGGTCAGGAGGGGTCGCTGAAATTCCGCGCCACCAGAGCTATCGAAACATGGGCAGTGCGACGTGCCGATGCTGTCGCTGTCATCTGCGAAGGCTTGCGTTCCGATCTGGTTTCACGGGGGATAGCGGCCGATAAAATCCTGGTCTCGCCCAACGGAGTCGACATGGCGATGTTCGGCAAGCCATTGCCGCGCGATGAAAATCTCGCTGCTGAACTCGGCGTCACAGGCGACAGCGTCATCGGCTTTATCGGCAGCTTTTATGATTATGAAGGAATCGACGATCTCATCGCTGCAATGCCGACGATAGTGGCAGCGCGGCGCGATGTGCGATTGGTGTTAGTCGGCGGTGGCCCGATGGAAGCATCTCTACGCGCACAGGCAGCCGCGTCACCGGCTGCATCGCATATCATTTTCGCCGGACGCGTGCCGCACGGCGACGTCGCGCGTTATTACAGCCTCATCGACGTGCTTGCTTATCCCCGCAAGAAAATGCGGTTAACCGATCTTGTGACGCCATTGAAGCCGCTGGAAGCGATGGCCCAAGGCAAACTTGTCGTCGGATCCGATGTCGGCGGGCATCGTGAACTGATCGAGGACGGCGTAACCGGCTCATTGTTTACGGCCGAAGATCCGGCTGCGATTGCGAAGACACTTATCGCTTTGCTCGCTGATCGATCGGCCTGGGATACGCGGCGGAAAGCGGCACGCGAATTTGTCGAGCGCGATCGTAACTGGTCGTCAAACATTTCACGTTACGAACCTGTTTACCGTAAATTGATCGCCGGACGTTCCGTCAGTCAGCGGTAAAGGATTAGAGTTATGGTAACATTGGCCCGCCGCGCTCATCGCATTCCGTTCGCACCGGTCGTCGCGCTTTTGTTCGGCGTCGTCAGTGCGATTCTCGTTGCTGCGGTGCCGCAATGGATGTTCGAAGCCGGTGTCGTCGCCACTGGATTGCCGACGGTACTTGCTGCTGCATCGCCACCGCTGGGGCTTGTCGCGCGTTTGCTCGCAATCGCTCTGGCATTTGGCGTGGGGTCGATTGCGGTCTGGTCACTTGTTGCGCCGCTGACGAAATATTTGGAAGCAAAAGCGCGCGCGCGGACGCCGTGGCGTGATGCGGGTTATGACGCTGAGATGGCCTTTATGACATCCGATCTGTTGCCGCCCCGCCGACCGATCTTCGCGCCCGAAGAACTCGGCGCTCCGCTGATGTCGGATGAAGCAATTTTGCCTGTCTCGCCGATGCACGAACCTGCAGAAGCGTCGGCTACACCGCTTGAGGCTGAAGAATCCGTTCGGGTCGCATTCGCACCCGTCACCGCCAGCGAAACGATCCCCGATCTGATCCGCCGCCTTGAAAACGGCCTTGCCCGTCGCGCGGCGCGCGGCGGCGACCCCGATGATGACGGGCATAATCAGTTACCACCATCGGACGACCGTGATGCGTCGAATAATGTCGCGAACCATCGAGCCACAGGTCCGACCGATGATGCCGTTCGCCAGGCATTAGGTCCGTTGAGAAAGACGGCCAACCGTTAAATGTCGGTCAGGTAATTTTCCATTGATTTGATAGCGTCGGCTGTCAGACGGACATGCGTCGACCGCGCATCGCGGGGGTGGCTGAGCCGCTCGACCAAGCCTTGCTCATGCAACCAGCGCAAATGGCGCAACGCCGTCGTCGTCGGCACGTTTGCACTGATGCACACACTCTTGACCGTCATTTTCCTGCGTTCGCGGTCCGCAATAAATAGATCGAGCAGCATGTCCCATGTCGGCTCGACGAGTAGACTCCCCGGAAAATATTGCGCCCGCAAGCGGCGTTCGCGGTAAAGCGAACGTGCCGTTTCAAGAAGTAAATCCGGTGGTGCTATCCGCTCTGGCACACGATCAATCAGCCGCTGGCACTTCGCCGCGGCAGATTTTCACGGCGGGGTCCACGGTCGGCCGAACGGTCGAGCGGGCCTGGAACATCCCACGCGCCCTCTGGGCGGATCATCTCGAGCGGCGGTCGGCCGATACGGATGACATTGTTGGCAGGCGCAATTTCGGCTTCGATCTCGACGTAAGTGACGTCGGAGAATACGAACGTCGGGCGTCCTGCGATCGGCTGAAACCCAAAGCGCGACCAGAACCGCACTAGATCGTGCCGCGAATGGCCGTAAGCCTTGCGGAAGCCCTTTGTGCGGGCATAATCGAATGCAGCACGCGCCAGTTTCATCGCAAGACGCGTTGACCGGAATTCCGGACGCACGGCAAGGCGCTCGATCTTTACGAAGTCTCCAAAAAACCGGACGCGAATGCAACCTGCCGGCTCACCATCGATTTCGCCGAGAATGTGCGCTGCACAAAAATCATTGCCGTCGAATTCTTCGTCATAGGGGCAAGCCTGTTCGTTCATGTAGGTTGCTGCGCGGATCGAAAAAACTTTCATTACGTCGTCGATGGTGCGGCTTACTCGCGTGGTTAGGACAGGCGCAGGCGTGGCACTGGCAGCTGTGTCGTCCGCCGCGCGAAGAACGACAAGCACATCGGCCTCGGCAAGCGGATAGAGTTCGCATGCCCGCCTGAAGCCAAGCGAAGTGAATAAGCGGGCTGAAGCCGCGGTTGCCGCACTCGCAAATAATGGAACGCCGTCCGGCGCAATCGTTTCGAAGTGCGCAGCGATGGCAGCGATTGCTGGCACAAAATTTCCCGGCGAATAAACACACCAGACGTACAGGGCGACGGCTTGCTCATCCGCGCGCGTGAGGTGGCGTGTATCGGGTTTCAATCGATTAAACTGCCCTTGCTGGAGCGCAACCAGCCCCTCATCGTTAAGCGGCAGATAGGCAAGAAAGGCAGGCGCCTTGCCATCCTCCCGATCGACTGTTCGAATAACTTGCGGGTTGTGCCGGAGTACAGTCTCGATTGCTTCGTCGCTGGCAATTTCCCCGATTGCGGCGCGTAATTTGTTCATCAAATTGCGCGACTCCTGAATTGAAACGGCGCGCGATTCTGGCAGGCTGCGATGTCCGCGCGCCGCAACCAGCTTTTCGAAGCGATCTGTAAAACGGATTTTCTTGTAACTGCTTTTGAAAGACTTTGTGTTACATCCTTCGAGCATATCAGTTCCTTTTCGGCGCAGCCAGTTGGTGCGGAGACCCAGGTTATGATCAAGCAACGGGGGAATGCGGTCCAAAAGCGTGCACCGGGCGTTCAGATTTCTGCACAGGAGCTGCGGCGGCGCGCATCGCTCGATCGCATTTCCTGGGACAACATGCGTTTGCTTCTCGTGCTCTCCGAAGCTGGGAGTTTCCGATCAGCAGCACTGGTCGCAGGCATTTCGCTAAACACGATACGCAGCAAGATCGACCGGCTGGAACGCCAGATCGGCGGGATCTTGATCCGGCGCAGTGTTGAGGGTGTAACGCTTACACAGGAAGGCCATGAACTCGTCTCGATTGCCAAGCAGATGCGCGCGCTTGGGAAAACGGCGGAGCGGGTCCAGGCAACTGCGCAGGGGCGACGTGATGCATCGGTCCGGATAACGATCACCGAGGGCCTGGGCACATTCTGGCTTGTCCCGCATCTCGTCGATTTTCGCGCAAAAAGCCCTGATATTCATATCGATCTGCAATGCGACATGTCACCGCCTGACGTTATGTTCAGGGACGTGGACATTTCAGTTCAGCTCGAGCGGCCGACAAATCCCGATTTGATCGTCCAAAAAATCGGAACATTGCATTTGATGCCGTTCGCAGCCGAAAGCTATCTCAAGCTGCATGGAACGCCGACATCGGTCGCCGATGCGCGCGACCATAAACTTGTCTGGCAAATCGCAGATCAGGTTGCTTCGGACATTCTGCCAATGTTTGTCGAAAGCGAGATCATCAATAAGGGGCTGATCGCGGTTACGACCAACACGAGTTCTGCGCAGTTTTGGGCGGTGACAAAAGGGGCGGGGATCGGTTTTTTGCCAACGTATATTCGTGTGGTCAGCCGCGGTACACGACCGCTCGACATTGGTTTGCATCTGCGGCGTTCGGTGTATCTGGTGCATCATCCAGATTCAGTGCGCTTTCCTGAAGTTGGGCTGGCGCTCGAATGGGTTCGTGGTGCTTTCGATAAAACGAAATACCCTTGGTTCGCTGACGAATTTATTCATCCCAGTCTATTCGAACGCCGATTCGATGATGGCCATGTCGTGAATTTGTTCGAAGGCTTTCGCTGAGCGCGTTGAATGCCTCGCGGCACTGACTGAATATTTGAACCGGCGGCCATCCCGAGGTTGCTGTAGCCATCGACTTCGCTTGTGTTGCTTTGCGAGGACGAAGATGGTCGAAGAGCTTACTGACACCGACAACCCGGCCCGAGGTGCGACGCTCGGTCGGTTAAAGCAAGACTTGCTGCGCTGCATTGCGCGGGCAGAAGCGCTGGGTTTAACGGCGATTGCGATATATTTGCAGCGCGCGCTCGATGAAGTGGCCGATATTTCAGCGTAGCCGGCCCTAAAAAGCTCAATGGGGGCCGATCTTTCGACCGACCCCCACTGCGCTGGGTTTCTATCATTTCCTTCATGGCATCGCTGCCGAATGAACTGGCAGAAGACCCTAGCGTTGCTGCGAGCCTTTGCGTCGCTGGTCCCCGTTTCCAGTTCCCAACTTGGCTGCGGCACCGCATGGTTGCTTTGTGTATCGAGGTTCGCGCGACGGCTCTGCTTTCGCTTTGCCATTCCGCTGCACCCTCACATCATCGCAACCCGAACCGATTCCTCCGTCATTTCATTCCGCTTGCGCGTTCAGCATGGCTTCGTTATCGGCCCGTTCGTCTCTGGATTGCTTCAGCGTTTCGGCTTCGTCGTCCCAGTGACTATGCTCTGAAGCTGGCATGCAACCGTGAGTCGCACCAGCACAAAAGTGCCTCATTGCCCTGTGCATAACGAGGATATCGGGGATTGTTTTACCGCCAGTCGACGATTGCCCATCCTTTGACGCTTGCAAGCTTTCGCAACGGTCCGTGGGCGTTGACCGCGATGGCTTCATCGGCCCAGTCCATCGCAGGTGAATCGGATATATGGTCGCTGTAAAAGCGGATATGTGCATCTTCACGGGCGATGCCAGCATCATGCATCCAGGCCGTGATCATGCGTAATTTCGCTGGACCGTAGCAATTTTCGCCATCGATTTTCGCCATGATGCGTGTGTCGAGCCCCGCAAGCGTATTCGTGGCGACAGTAACGTCGAAGCCGAGCTTGTCAGCGATCGCCTTTGCATAGAGGCGGTAAGACGCAGTTGCCATGATAAGCCGATAGCCTTCGGCATGATCGGCCGCGATGCGCGCTTTGGCATCCGCCAGAACATTGCCACGCAAGGTGTTGTCGGCAAAGCTGTCGGCAATGGGGCCAAGCTCCTCGGGGTGGATTGCCGGACCGACAAGCAAGCTCTGATTCCAGACTTTCAGGCGCGCGCGGTCGATGATGCGTAGCGCGTATAGCGCGGTCGCGACCCCGACGAGTGGCAGAAACAGCAGCCGCCACGGATGACGCCGACGGGCGGCATGAAGAAGGAAATAGGTAAATGTCGGCAGCCGCGTGATCGTGCGGTCCATGTCGTAAATCGCAAGGCGGATCATCAGATCGTCTTAACGCGTCACGACCTTGCCGTCGCTGGTTTCTTGCCCCATGTCGTGCGAAATGGGAAACCGTGCGGAGTTCGGACAGCAGGATCGCGACGGTCGGCAGACGCTGACCTTTGCCGGAGACTTGCGGCTGCCCGATCTGGACGACTTGCCAAACAGGCTGGCTCTTGTCGAAAAAGTCGACACGATCGACCTGTCGAACGTTGGCCGCATCGATACGGTGGGTGCCTGGATCATCCATCGGTTGCAGGTCGACAAGGCAGCCACAATCACGGGCGCCAAAGGCGACGTTGCGGCACTGATCGAAAATGTCCGGACAGCGGACAAGACCGTGCGCATGCGTCCGGACCGGATCACACCCTTTTTTCGCGTTCTTGGCGAAATCGGCGCGGCGACGGCGGTGGCTGGTCAGAACCTGAAAGGGCTGCTTGGATTTTTTGGTGCCGTGATGATCGGCCTCATGAACGTCATTCGCAGTCCGTCGCGCTTTCGGCCCAATGCCGTCATCCAGCAGTTCGAAGTCGTCGGGGTATCCGCGCTCGGTATCGTCGGATTGATGAGTTTCCTGATCGGGATCGTGATCGCGCAGCAAGGCGCCGTGCAACTCCGCCAATTCGGGGCAGAGGTGTTTACGATCAACCTCATCGGTCGAATCACGACGCGCGAACTCGGCGTGCTGATGACCGCGATCATGGTGGCAGGACGGTCGGGCTCGGCTTTTGCCGCGCAGATCGGCACGATGAAGTTGACCGAAGAAATCGATGCGATGCGCACGATCGGCGTGTCGCCAGTTGAGGCGCTCGTCCTGCCGCGGATGTTTGCCAGTGTGCTGATGATGCCGCTGCTCGGCTTTTACGCAACGATCATCTCGATCATCGGCGGTGGTATTTTCTGCTGGGTCAGCCTCGGCATTCCGCCGGTTACGTTTATTCAGCGGATCCGTGAAGTCGTGCCGATGACCGATCTGTATGTCGGGCTGATAAAAGCGCCGGTGTTCGGTGCGATCATCGGCCTGTCGGGCTGTTTTCAGGGGATGCAGGTCGAAGCCAATGCGGAACAAGTCGGGCTGCGGACGACTTCAGCGGTGGTGCAGGCTATTTTCCTCGTCATCGTTCTCGACGCCTTTTTCGCCGTATTCTTTACAGCGATCGGCTGGTCATGAGCGAACAACCGGAGATCGCGATATCGGTCCGCGGCCTGATCAATAAATTCGACGAGGCCGTGATTCACGAGGATCTTGATCTCGATGTGCGGCGCGGCGAGATTCTCGGCGTTGTCGGCGGATCGGGGACCGGCAAATCGGTCTTGATGCGGTCGATTATCGGTCTCCAACTGCCTGATGCAGGCGAGATTCATGTTTTCGGCGAGTCAATGATCGATCGTGAAGAGGATGAAGCGCTCGACATACGCAAGCGCTGGGGCATCCTGTTTCAGGGCGGCGCGCTTTTTTCGACGCTTACCGTCGCCGAGAACGTTCAAGTCCCGCTGCGCGAATTTTACCCCAATCTCGATCAGAAGCTGCTCGACGGAATCGCTGCCTACAAAGTCGTTATGTCGGGGCTCGATCCAAGTGCGGGCCCCAAATTTCCCTCCGAATTATCGGGCGGCATGAGAAAGCGTGCCGGGCTCGCGCGCGCGCTGGCGCTCGATCCCGAGCTGTTGTTTCTCGATGAACCAACGGCCGGGCTCGACCCGATCGGTGCTGCTGCTTTCGACGAATTGACATTGGGGCTTCAGAAGACGTTGGGGCTGACGGTCTTTTTGATCACGCATGACCTCGACACATTGTATGCAATCTGTGACCGTGTAGCTGTGTTAGCCGACAAGAAAGTGATTGCGGTGGGCACCATCGACGAACTGCTGAAAACCGAGCATCCTTGGATCCAGCAATATTTCAATGGGCCGCGTGGGCGCGCCGCGACCGCGTCGGCATCTGCGCCTGAGAAAGTGACTGCTTGATGGAAACGCGCTCAAACCATATTCTCGTCGGCGGTGTGGTTCTCGCGCTGCTTGCGGCACTGGCGGCATTCCTCGTTTGGCTCTCGGGTCTGTCCGGGGGCGATGCCAAGGAATATGACATCTTCTTCAAGCAATCGGTCGAAGGGCTCGCGAAGGGCTCGACTGTCAGCTTCTCGGGCGTGCCATCGGGCCAGATCGTCCAAATCGAATTGTGGCAGCAAAATCCCGAGTTCAAGCGCGTCCGCGTGTCGCTGAAAAAGGAAACGCCTGTTTTGCAGGGCACAACAGCAACGATTTTGGGGAGTTTTACCGGACCATCGACGATCGTGCTCGATGGTGCCGTCAAAGGCATGCCGCCGATTGCCGATCTCGGGCCGGCAGGGCGACCAGTCATTCCGACAAAGCGCGGCGGCCTCGGTGCCTTGTTGAGTTCGGCGCCGCAATTGCTCGAGCGCATCTCGACGTTGACCGAACGGGTTTCGGAACTGATTTCCGACAAGAATCAGAATTCGATTGCGGGTATTCTCGATAATACCAACCGGCTGACCGATGCGCTGGCTGACCGTGGCCCCGACATCGCCGAGACGCTGGTCGATACGCGCATTGCAATCCGCCAGGCCGGCGATGCGATCGAGAAAATCGGCAATCTCGCTGAAAATGTCGATGGGCAGGCGGGGCCGCTCGTGTCCGATCTGCGCCTGACTGTTGCCTCGGCAAAGCGCAGCATGGACACGCTCGATGCGACACTCAAGGATGCACAGCCGGGCGTCCAGGCCTTTTCGAAGAACACGATACCCGAAGTCGGCCAGCTGGTGCGCGATTTGCGCGTGATGTCCGAAAGTCTCTCGGCGGTTGCCACCAAGATCGATCAGGGTGGTGCCACGAGCATTTTGGGTTCGCCAAAACTGCCTGATTACAAGCCGCAGGGAGGCCAGAAATGAAAACGCGCTATTTGGCAATCATGCTGCTCCCGCTTGCAGGCTGTGTGAGCTTCGGCGCAAAGCCACCCAAGCAGTTGATGACGCTCGATGCGACCGACAAAGTGGCGCTCGGCGTGACGCGATCGGCATCGGCGGGGCAGACAGTGACGATTCTGTCGCCGACGGTTCCTGCAGCGATCGCGGCGACGCGGGTGCCGGTTTACCGCGGCGGCATGGCGATCGCTTATGTCAAGGACGCGCTGTGGATCGATACGCCCGCCCGGCTGTTCCAGCGTTTGCTCAGTGAAACCGTCGCTGCAAAAACAGGCAAGATCGTGCTCGACGTCCGGCAGTATACCGCCGATCCCGGCGTGCGTGTTCAAGGCAATTTGATGATGTTCGGCATCGATGAAGCATCGAGCGCGGCCGTTGTTACTTATGAAGCTGTGATCTCTCGCGGAACAGGTCTCGAGAGCCGCCGGTTCGAAGCGCGCGTTCCCGTAAGCATCATTGATGCAACGACGGTCGGGCCCGCGCTGAACGAGGCTGCAAATAAAGTCGCCGTCGATGTGGCGACCTGGATCGGCTAGTCATCCCAGACTTCGCGACACTTGTTCGTAGACGTCTTTCGACAACCCTGCCGTCCGGGCAATCCGCGAAAGTTCAGCGCGCATCGCTTCCTGGCGCAGTTCGTCGAAACGCTGCCAGCGCCCAAGCGGCGGTACCATCTTGGCGGCGGTCTGGGGATTAATGGGATCGAGCGCGATGATCTGGTCGGCAAGCAGCGCATAGCCCGCACCATCGGCGCGGTGAAATGCCCGCTGATTAACGCTGAACGCGCCGACCAGCGATCGAAACCGATTGGGATTACTGAGCGTGAAATCGGGATGGCTCAGCAACGCCTTTGTCGTGTCCAGTGTATCGGATCGAGCAGACAGCGCCTGCGTCGAGAACCATTTATCGAGGACGAGCGCGTTGTCGCGGTAACGCTGGTAAAAAATTCCGAGCGCGGCATCGCGCTGATCAGCGTCTCCATTGGCTAGGTTGCCGAGTGCGGCCAGCCGGTCGGTCATATTGTCCGCTGCTTCGAACTGAGCAAACGCCATCGTCGGCGCGTCGGCCGCTTTGGCTGCACTGATGTAACCGAGCGCGAGGTTGCGGATGCGCCGCGCCCCTTTTGCCGCCGGCGAATATTCGAACCGGTTGACTGAATGTTGGGCATAGATCGCCCGCCACGTTGCTTCGTGCGCCAGCGCAATATCGGCGCGCAACGCATCGCGCACCACGGCAATGGCGTCCGGGTCGACGACCAGCATCTGATCGCCGATGAAAGCCTCGCTCGGCAGCAAGACCGCTTCGGCGACAAATGCTGGGTCAAGCGACCTGTTCGCCAGCGTGTTCCCGACAGCATCGACGACCGCTTTGTGATCGGCCGTTCCCGATGAAACGGCCTCGACCAGCGTATCGAGCATCAGCTGCTGCATCGCTTCGTAACGCGCAAATGGGTCATCATCATGGCCGGAAAGAAACGCAAGATTGGCAGCGCTGCGATCGCTTTCGATAATGACGGGTGCCGAAAAGTTGCGGTTGATCGAAAGGACCGGTGGCGCGGCAAAGCCCTCGAACCGGAATTCAGCCGCTGCCGCGTTCAGAACAATGAGATCGGCAGCGCGCTTTTTACCGGTGGTCGGATCAAAAAGGGCAATGTCGAGGGGTAGGGGCATTGGCAGTTTTTCCGGCTGGCCGGGCGTGGCGGGAACAATTTGCGCCAGTGACAGAACTGCCGTGTGGCCCTCGTGACGCAATTCAGCTTTCACTTTCGGCGTTCCGGCCTGCGAATACCACAAACGAAACTGACCTAGATCGATTCCGCTGGCATCCTCCATCGCAACGACGAAGTCCTCGCAAGTGACTGCCTGCCCATCATGCCGCGCGAAATACAGATCGGTGCCCGCGCGAAATTTCTGGGGGCCAAGCATGCTGTGCATCATCCGGATGATTTCGGCACCCTTGTTGTAAATCGTCGCGGTGTAGAAATTCCCGATTTCCATGTAGCTGTCGGGCCGGATCGGGTGCGCCAGCGGCCCCGCATCCTCAGGGAATTGCGCGGCGCGGAGCATGCGAACGTCTTCGATGCGTTTGACGGCGGCCGAGCCCTGATCGGCACTGAACTGCTGATCGCGAAGGACCGTAAAGCCTTCTTTCAACGAAAGCTGAAACCAGTCGCGGCAGGTGACGCGGTTGCCCGACCAATTGTGGAAATATTCGTGCGCGACGACACCGGCAACCGCATCATAATCAGCGTCCGTCGCTGTGTCCGGATCGGCGAGAATATAACGTGAATTGAAGATGTTGAGGCCCTTGTTTTCCATCGCCCCGAAGTTGAAATCATCGACCGCGACGATGTTGAACACATCGAGATCATATTCGCGGCCATAGACATCCTCGTCCCATTTCATCGAAGTCTTGAGTGCGTGCATGGCATGCGCGGTCTTCGGCAAATCGGCCTTGCGGACCCAGATACCGAGATCGACCTTGCGCCCGCTCATCGTGATGAAGTTGTCCCGGTTGGCCTTCAGGTCGCCAGCGACCAGCGCGAAGAGATAGCTTGGTTTGAAATGCGGATCGCGCCATTCGGCGAAGTGGCGCCCGTCGGGCAAGTCACCGTTGGCGGTGTTGTCGCCATTGGCGAGCAGCACAGGGAATGCCGCTTTGTCCGCTGTCATGCGGACCGTGTAGCGGCTCAGGACATCGGGTCGGTCGGGGAAGAATGTGATGCAGCGAAATCCTTCAGCCTCGCATTGCGTGCAGAGCAACCCGCCGCTGGCATAAAGTCCCATCAGCTTGGTATTTTGTTCGGGCGCGATTTCGACCATGATTTCGACGGTCGCGACGGCGCTTGCCAACGGGATGGTAAGGCGACTGCCATCCATACGCCAGTCAGTCGTCGTATCACCATCTACGCAAATACTGCTCGGCGTGAAGCCATCGCCTTCGAGCACCAAGGGGCGAAGGTGATCTCCGTTTCGTCCAACAGAAAGGACAGAGCGAACGATCGTCTTTGCCGGAGCCAGATCGAAATCGAGTTTGATATCGGGAACAAGCCAGTCGGGTAGCGTATAATCTTCGCGGCGAATGATTTTCGGTTCGGTCATGCTTGGCGTTTAACGGTGCGGGCCATGATCGCAAAGCTGGATTAAGCGGCTTTGCTGATTTCGAAGAAGAACTCGGCACGGACCGGCTTACCGAAAGCCCAGCCTTGGCCGACGTCGCAACCGAAGTCTCGCAAGCGGCTCCGGCAAGCCATGTCTTCGACACCTTCGGCGACAACCTTGAAGCCCAGTTCATGTGCAAGTTTGATCGTCGAGCGGACAACAATCTGATCACTGGCATTGTCCAGCATGTTTGTGACAAAGCTCTTGTCAATCTTGATTTCGTCGGCAGGAAATGCCTTCAGATAGGCAATGGTCGCCTGACCAGTGCCATAGTCGTCGATCGAGATCCGCGCACCAAGAGCGCGAAACGCGGTCAGCGCGTCGACTGCTGTCTTCGTGCTGGCAACAGTGGCGGATTCAGTGACTTCGAGCGTAATATAGCTCGCAAGCGAGCCACGGGCTTTCAGCTTGGTACGCACTTCGGCGAGAAAATCATGATCGTCGAGCAGCGTCGCCGAAAGATTGATCGCGATCCCGATGTTATTGCCACGAGCGTGCCATTTGTGCAGCTGGCTTAGGCAGATATCGATGACGGAGAGCGTCAGCATGCGCATTTGCCCGTTGCTCTCCAGCACCGGAATAAATTCATCGGGGCTGAGCGGTCCGAAATTGGGGTGATGCCAGCGGACCAGCGCTTCGGCACCCATGACGCGGTCCGCGGCAAAATCCCACTTCGCCTGGTAAACAACGTAGATCTCGTGATCCCGGATAGCCTGTTCGACATCGGCGATAAGCGCAATCGAACGATCCACGGCATGTGACAACGTCGTGTTTTCAAAAGCCCATCGCTGTCCCGTGTCTTGCGCCTGGCGCGCTGCAAGGCTGGCCCGCGCGATCAGGTGAGCCGCATCGGTGCCGCGGCCGCGGCTGATTCCGAATACGGGTGATACAACTACTGCGCGTGTCGCAAGCATGATCGGCCCGCGGAAAAGTGCTGCCGCAGCGTCTGCATCATCCGATTCGATTGTCTGCGTGTCAGCCCAAGCAATTGCACCAGTACCGATCGTATGGAGCACTGCCATGGAGAATGCCACCGACAGCCGGTTGCAGATTTGAGCCATCAGCAACGCTCGGTCGGAGTCTCCCAGAATCGTCGTAAGTTCTTCATATTGCGGGAGACGGACAACCATGATGGCAACATCATCGATCGTCTCGCAATGCCGTTCGAGCGCGCGAACGTTCGGCAATCCGGTTGCGTCGTCCTTCAACTGACTGTCCCGGAGCTGGTCGCGCATGCCAAAAAGCGTCACGCCGATGGCTTCGAGCGCAAGAAGTACGAGCGCCGGAACGATTTGGACACTGCCAATTTTTGCAATTTCGACGATCAATGAGCCCGGGACGATAACAATCGAACCCGTCGCAGCCGCCAAAAAATAGGATCGCTTTTCAAATTTCCAGACGCAGAGCCCCGACACGAGGACAGCGATGAACAAGGCTGGCCAGGGCCCCCAATCTGGATTCGAAGATCCAGAAATCAGTGTTTCGGTTGCAAGCGCCTGAACGACAACACCCGGCAGGACGCCATGACCGGGCACGATATAGCGATCACCCATTTCGATGGCTGTTGCCCCGATCAGTACCGCGCGCCCTTTTACGGATGGCGCTTTCCCTCTCAGCACATCGATGGCGCTCACGCGCGGGATTGTCGCGGGATCAAGTGCCGTGTCGATCCGAAAGGAACTGTCAATATTTCCCCCGCTATTGGCAAGCATTGAGGCAATCGAGGGTCGTGACGTGCCGCCTGTGACTGTGCCGCTGCTGTAACGGCGAAGTAGACCGTCGGCATCGGGTTGAACGTTGGCGGATCCGAGAAAGGCGTGCGCGCGAAGCGACGCAATCGGCATGTTTTCCGAAAACCTCTTGCTCCGGTCCGAGACGGGCTGCCGGAACGTGGGTAGTATGACTGATCCGCCCGCGCGCTTGAGTGCGTCCGACAGCGCTGCATCTTCGATGGGATTTGTTCGCGCCGAAAAGTCGACATCGAATGCAATTGTCGTCGCGCCGTCCGCGCGCAAACGATCGATCAAAGCAGCATGTGTTCGGCGCGGCCACGGCCAGTCGGCAATCGCCGCTATACTCCGGGCGTCAATTTCGACGATCATGATCTTGCCGCTCGCTTCGTGCGGGCGGACCATATCGCGCATCAACCGCAAACGTTCGTCGAGCCCTGCGCCAGCGCCTGAAATGGCGACAAGTGCGGCAAGCACTAAGGCAACGAACAATCCAAAACGCCGCAGGGCGATGTTAGGGTTGCCCGATTGAGAGAGTGATTGGCCCATCCAAGTCATCAAATTCCGAACGCATCGATAGCAAGCCAATCGCGTTAGCGTTCAAATGATAACAAGCCTTGAAAATGCTTCAGTGTTAGTCGTTGCTGGCGTTTCCGCGGCCGTTACCGATGCCGTTCACAAGCGCTGGCACTGATGCAGCCATTGCCCCTAAGCCCGATCCAATGACGCCTCCCATTGCCTGTGGCGGGAGCGTCACATTTGCGACCGCGGCGGGTGCGGCCACTGCGGGCAGCGCCGGCGCCGTCGGTTGTGTATTGGCTAGAGGGGCCAACACCGCAGGCATTTGCACGGCAGCAACATCGATCGGCGCGGGGAGTTGGGTAACAGCCGCAGGCGGCAGCGCCACTGGCGGCGATACTGCAGCGACCACCGGCGGCGCAGGCGCTGGTGATGGCGTAAGCGTTGTCGCTGGCGATGCAGCAACTTGCGTCGCGCTTGCCGTTGCGCCCGTCGCAGTTTGCGCGGATGCAGCAAGCGGCGTCACGACCGGGGGAATAACGGCCGCTGACCCGGCTTCCGCGCCAGTGCCGGGCTTCGTCACGATCGCTGCCATAGCTGTCATGGCCGGATCGCCGGTGACCATGCCGCCAGAAACGGCCAACAGGTCAATCGCACCCTCACTGATCGGGTTGGGGAGTGCGCTGGTTGTTTGCACTAAGTCGGCGCCGCCGACGCGATTATTTATACTTGCTGTCACGACGGCGGCGGCAACAGCCGGTGTCGGCGAGATGATCGTTCGCGTTTCGCGGCCCTGCATCTTGAGGGCACCCGGTGCACTGGCATTTACCGAACCGATGTCGCCCGGCAGAACCATAAACGATGCGCCACCGTCGCGTGTCGCCACTTCGACTTTGCCTTCGATCACTTGAACCGACGCACCTTTGTCTGTCACCGTTACGCTAAAGGTGGTGCCCTTCACGACGGCTGCAAGAAACGGCGTTTCCACGGCGAAGTGCGGCATCGTCATTTTTTTGATTTTATAAATGACGTTGCCGAAATCCTCGATGATTTGCGTGAGCCCGCCTGACTTGGCGGGATCGGCAACGCGAATACGCGAATTCGGTGCAACGACCAGATATTCCTGGCCGCGAACGAGCACCGCCCGACCTGTGCGACCCGTGTTGATGATATCGCCTGCGGCAATGCTGCCGCCGCGGGTAGCGATTTTGGTCAGACCCGTCGAGACGACTGTTACCTGGCCCGACGTTTCCGACAAGGACCATCCCGGTGTGCCTGCATAGGCGGCACCACTGGCCAACAGACCCAGTGCCATGATTGCGTTGCGAGCTTTGCCCATATTTGATCTCCCGGGCACATCTCTGAGGCCCCCCACAGGCGAAATAGCGATCTGTTGGCAACCAAGACGTGACCAAGCGTGGTTTCAGTGAAGTTTACAGTGTTTGCTGCTTAACCGTTTGTTGGTGAGCCGAGGCGTAAGACATCGACGGGGGATCTCAGCGAATTCGCATGCGCATATTGATTTTGATAATGGCATTGCTGGCTTCGCCTGTAGGGGCACAGACGACTCGTGACGCGGCGACAACGCTTGGGCGTGACGTCTTGATGCCACTGGATACGCGAGCAGATCGTGCCGCCGATTTGCCAGCTCTGCCGGCGATTCCGACTGCGGCGCTGAACACAGCGCAGGATGGAATTTTTATCGGAGCCGTCAATGTCGAAGGTGCGCAAATTATCCCGGTGTCGGCGTTTGCGACCGTCGTTGAGCCATTTATCGGCAAGACAGCCAGTGCCGGCGACCTGCAAGCACTTGCCCGCGCCGTAGCCAATGTCGCCCGTGAGCGTGGTTACATATTTGCAAGCGCGCTCGTGCCGGAACAACGTGTCGATACGGGAACTGTTACTGTGCGGCTCGACGAAGGCGCTATCGATCAAGTGGTGATTACCGGCTCCAAAAACCATAAGTTGAAAACGATACTGGCTCGCCTTGCCGGCCGCGCTGTCCACCGCGAGCTATTCGAACGGCAGTTGCTGCTCGCCAGTGATATGCCGGGCATGGTCGTTGTCAGCACTCGCTATGTCCGCGCCACTGACGGCGTCAAGCTAATCGTCGAAGTGCGCGAAGACGCGGTTTCGGGATCGGCAGCGCTCGACAATTATGGGTCGCAGGATTTTGGTCCGGCGCGATTGCGGTTGCGGCTCGATTTGACCGGCCTTCTCGATGACGGGGATCATCTTGCAACGCAGCTTGTCGGCACGCCGCTCCAACCAAAAGAGCTGGCTTTCGGGTCCGTTCGCTACACCGTCGGTGTCGGTTCATCGGGCACTCAGATCGGCGCGGCAGCAGCCCTGGGCAAAACAAAGCCCGGCAGGGTCATGAATGCCGGGCGGCTGACCGGAAACAGTCTTTACGGCGCGGCGTTCGTCAATCTCCCTGTCATTAGGTCGGCAGGGACCAATTTGTGGTTGAACGCTGAGTTCGCTCATTTGCGCGTCGATCAGAAATTGGATCGCCGGTCTGCCCAAAAGGACGAAATTACGTCGTTTTCGCTATCGTTCATGGCGAGCTCCAAACTCGCGGGGAGCCGTGTTTGGAGCGGCTTGGGCATCACGCAGGGGCTCGACGGCACGAACAATGGGGACGTGATGTCTTCACGGCGCGACGGCAGCAGCAGGTTTACCAAGGCAGTTTTCTGGGTGAACTGGGCCGGCAATCTTACCAAGCAAATCAGCCTTCGTGTGGCAGGCAACGCGCAGATCGCGAACCGGCCACTGCTCGCAGCGCAGGAAATCGGTGTCGGTGGCCCCGGATTTGGTCGAGCGTATGAATTCAGCGAACGCTTCGGGGATCAGGGCGCCCTCGGCCTCGTCGAACTGCGCCAGCAATTTGATAATCTGCTACCCGGCATCGACTGGGTGCAAACCTATCAATTCGCAGACGGTGGATATGTTGAGAATATGGCAGCGGGCTTTGGCGACGGCCAGCGCTGGTCGGCGGGGACGGGATTACGCGCAGCGATGGGCAAGATCAACATCGGTGCGGAGCTTGCATTTCCGCTCAACACACCACGAGACGAAAGCGCAAGCTATGCGCCGCGCGTCAATTTAACCGTCGGTCGTGAGTTTTAACGAAAGCGCGTGTAACTATTTTCCGGTCCAGTTGCCGGCTCGCTTTTCGACGAACGCAGTCATGCCTTCCTTTTGGTCTGCTGTCCCGAACAAGCCGTGAAACAAGCGGCGTTCGAACAGGACGCCCTGCTGCAGCGTGGTTTCGTACGCCGCGTTAACCATTTCCTTCGTGGCGATGGCAGCCAGCGGGGCCATTGCGGCAACTGCGCTCGCGGTTTTCAGGGCTTCGTCGATAAGGTCAGCGGCGGGCACGACGCGCGCCACAAGCCCCGAAGCTTCGGCTTCGAGAGCGCTCATCATGCGCCCCGTCAGGCACATTTCCATGGCTTTTGCTTTGCCGATGGCGCGCGTCAGGCGCTGTGATCCGCCCATGCCGGGTGTTACGCCAAGCTTTATCTCAGGCTGGCCGAACTTTGCGCCGTCGCCCGCAATAATAAAGTCCGCCATCATCGCGAGTTCGCAGCCGCCCCCGAGCGCAAAGCCATTGACCGCCGCGATCCACGGCTTGCGCGTTGCAGTGACGCGTTCCCAGCCGGCAAAGAAGTTGTCGCTATACATGTCGGCAAAGCTCTGCGACTGCATCTCTTTGATGTCCGCACCCGCCGCAAATGCCTTTTCGCTGCCAGTCAGGACAAGGCAGCGCCGAGTGGGGTCAGCGTCATAGTGCGCCATGGCAGCGATGAGTTCTGCCAGCACCTGTCCGTTCAGCGCATTCAGCGCCTGTGGCCGATTGAGCGTGACGAGCGTAACAGCGTCGCGCTGTTCGACGAGGATGGTGTCGTAAGTCATAAGGGCGTCCATTCTTCACCGGCGGGGAGCGGCGCAAAAATCGCATCGACTTCTGATGAGTCGACATTTGCTTGCCACTGCGGCGCATTATCCTTCTCGATGATTAACGCGCGAACGCCTTCGATGAAATCGGCCGTGTGGACGACCCGCGTGCCGATTGCGTATTCCTGCGCCATTTCGGCCGCGAAGTCGGGCATTGATGCGCCGTCGCGTAATTGCCGAAATGCGACGGCCATCGAAAGCGGCGATTTCGTGCGCATCGTTGCGAGCTCTTTGGCCGCCCATGCGCTGTTGTCAGCTTCAAGCGCTGCCATGATTGCCGCCACGCTGTCGCCAGCGAACAGCCGATCGATATAGGTCCGGCTTTCGACGATCCGCGCAAGCGGTGCGCCGATCCCGAGCGTTTTGATCGTTAGCGATATTGCGTCGGCGTTATCGGCTAAAGCCCTGACGATTTCGGGCACTGCTGCGGCCGTGACGTAATGTGTCGCCAGCCCGACAGCGAGGCATTCGGCGCCATCGAGGCGCGCGCCCGTGAGCGCCAGAAACACACCGATTTTGCCCGGCAAGCGGGGCAGATACCATCCGCCGCCGACATCGGGGAACAGCCCGATCCCGGTTTCGGGCATCGCCAGCCGCGTGTTTTCGGTGGCCACGCGATACCGGCAGGGCAGGGCAATGCCAACGCCACCGCCCATCGTGATCCCGTCCATGATTGCAATGGTCGGCTTTGCATAAGTGAACAGCCGGTGATTCATCCGATATTCGGTATGGAAAAAGGCGCGCGCTTCGCGGCCGTCGCCTTTGCCGCTTTGGGCCAGCATCCGGATGTCGCCACCAGCGCAAAAGCCGCGGCCTTCGGCATGGTCGAACACAATCGCTTTGACGGTGTCGTCGGTTTCGAAGTCGGCAAGCGCAGCAATGATGCCGCCGCACATGTCGGTCGTCAGTGCATGCAAGGCCGCCGGGCGGTTCAGCCGGATGCGGCCGATCGCGCCCTGCCGTTCGACAATGATGTCGCCAGTCATTGCCGCAGCAGATCCCGGCCGATGATCATGCGCATCACCTGGTTCGTGCCTTCGAGGATCGAATGGACGCGCAAATCGCGCCAGAAGCGCTCGATCGGATAGTCCTTCAGATAACCATAGCCGCCAAAAAGCTGAAGCGCGCGATCGACGACGCTCGATCCTGTGTCGGTGGCTAGACGCTTCGCCATTGCCGAGAAGCGCGACTTATCCGGCGCGTTAGCCGTTACCTTTGCGGCCGCGAGGTAAAGCAGCGCGCGTGCGGCTTCGAGATCGGTCGCCATATCGGCAAGCATGAACTGAGTATTCTGAAATTCGGCGATCGGCTGCCCGAATTGCTGACGATCCTTTGTATAGGCAATTGCTTCGTCGAGGCAGCGTTGCGCGCCGCCAAGCGAGCAAGCCCCGATATTCAGGCGTCCGCCGTCAAGCCCGGCCATCGCAAAGCGAAAGCCATCGCCTTCGGCACCGACGCGGTTGTCGACCGGCACGCGGACATTGTCCATAATAACTTGGGCTGTGGGAGAAGCATTCCAGCCCAGCTTTCGCTCAGGGTTGCCAAAGCTCAGGCCTTCCATGCCTTTTTCGAGGACGAGGCAGGAAATGCCTTTCGGGCCATCATCGCCAGTGCGGACCATGGTCACATAGATATCGTTCACGCCCGCGCCGCTGATGAACTGCTTGGTGCCGTTGACGATGTAATGATCGCCGTCCCGGCGCGCGGTCGTTCTGAGGGCTGCAGCGTCCGAACCGCTGCCGGGTTCG
>JANODH010000214.1:0-1650 GCA_031412595.1 Sphingomonas sp.
GTCAGTTAATGTGGTAAAGCTTAGAAATTGGTCGATGTCAAACAGACATCAACTGCCATCCGCCGCGCTGAGAATTGCCCTTACGGAAGCCGTTGCGACGTCGCGGCTGATGCCTACGCCGAACAGGATTGGTCCATCGCCCACCCGGCATTCAACATAAGCGGCGGCGCGTGCGTCGGTGCCGTGGCCTATCGCGTGTTCACTGTAGTCGATGATGTCAAGCGAGCCGCCGAGGGCGTGTTCCAGTGCATTCGCAAGGCTTGAGATCAGGCCATTGCCGCGTCCGCTTACGCTCTGTTCGACGCCGTCGATTTGGATCTTGCCAACGAATATGCGTTCGTCCTGTGCCTTTTGGCTCTGGCTTTCCTGAAAATCGATCAGGCGGAACCGGCCCTCGCCTTTCAACTGATAGCGCTTCTCGAACGCTTGCCAAATGTCGGCGCTAGTCAGTTCGCGGCCGGTAGTGTCGCTGAGTTCCTGCACGGTGGTCGAGAAATTGGCCTGCATTCGCTTGGGAAGCTTCAGGCCGTGGTCCTGCTCGATTACCCAAGCGACGCCGCCCTTGCCGCTTTGCGAATTGACGCGGATGACGGCTTCGTAACTGCGGCCCAGATCGGCGGGATCGATCGGCAAATAGGGAACGCGCCAGATTTCGTCATTCTGCAGCTCGTTGGCGGCAAAACCCTTTTTAATCGCGTCCTGATGCGACCCCGAAAACGCCGTGAACACGAGCTCGCCCGCATAAGGGTGGCGCGGGTGGACGGGTAGCTGGTTGCAATATTCGACGGTCTGGATGACATCGTCGATGTTGCTGAAATCGAGGCCGGGATGCAGCCCTTGCGTGTACATATTGAGCGCCAGCGTGACGAGGTCGACATTGCCGGTGCGCTCGCCATTGCCGAACAGGCAACCTTCGATGCGGTCGGCACCCGCGAGCAGGCCCAGTTCAGCCGCAGCGATACCGCTGCCGCGGTCATTGTGCGGGTGGAGCGAGATGACGACGCTGTCGCGCGCGCTGATATGTTTGCACATCCATTCGATCTGGTCGGCATAGATGTTCGGCATTGCCGCCTCGATGGTAGCGGGGAGATTGAGGATGAGGGGCTTGGCTGGCGTGGGCTTCAGCACTTCCATCACCGCCTCGCACACCTCGAGGCTGAATTCGAGTTCGGCGGTCGAGAAGGTTTCGGGGCTATATTCGAAATGCCAGTCGGTTTGCGGGAAGCGCGCGGCCTGTTCGGCAAGGATAGTCGCGCCTTCGACTGCGATGGCCTTTACGCCGGGCTTGTCGAGCTTGAACACGATATCGCGCCAAGCGGGCGAAACGGCGTTGTAGAGATGGACGATAGCGCGGGGGGCCCCTGCCATGCTTTCGAATGTTTTCTCGATCAGGTCGCGGCGGGATTGTGTGAGGCTTTGGATCATAACATCGTCGGGGATGCGGCCGCTGTCGACAAGGCCGCGGATGAAATCGAAATCGGTCGCGCCGCTGCTCGGAAAGCCGACCTCGATTTCCTTGATGCCAACTTTGAGCAACAGATCGAAGAAGCGGGTTTTCTTCTCCGCCCCCATGGGGTCGATTAGCGCCTGATTGCCGTCGCGCAGGTCGGTAGAAAGCCAGCGCGGGGGCTTGACAATGGTCTTGGTTGG
>JANODH010000215.1:0-2163 GCA_031412595.1 Sphingomonas sp.
CATCGACAATCTGCACATCGACCGGCTGGGTTACTGGCACTACCGGCTTACTCGCCGCGAACAACCCCAGCGACAGGATTGCGAATATCGCGGCATGGCCAAGCACCGAAATCCCAAAGCCCGTCCGTTCGGCGCGCAGCATCAGGGGCCGTCCTGTCCGACTGCTACGAGTGCCACGCGGTTCAGCCCGGCGCGGTTGAGTTCGCCCATCACGCGCATCACGCGCCCGTAATCGAGCGCTTTGTCGGCGCGCAGGAATATCTGTGGCGGTTTTTCGCCACCCCGCGCGGCGAGGCGGGTCAACAAATCAGGCAAATCTGCTGCCGGCACTTCAGCTTCGCCCACGAAAATACGTCCGTCGGCATCGAGCGAGATCGAAACCGGCGTCTGATCCTGGTCGAGCGCTTTGGCCCGCGCATCGGGCAGATTTACGGGGACGCCGGCAGTGAGCAGTGGTGCTGTCACCATGAAAATGATGAGCAGCACCAGCATTACATCGACCATCGGGGTGACGTTGATCTCGGCCATCGGCGCGCGGCGGCGGCGCGATCGTTGCGAAGGAAGCGGAATGCTCAAGAAACGCGATCCAGTTCGCGACTGAGCGTGGTATGAAAATTGTCGGCAAAGCGTCCGAGCTTCCCTTCGAGCCGGTTCAGGCGGTGGCCGAAGCGATTATAGGCAATGACCGCCGGAATGGCCGCAAACAGCCCGAGCGCGGTTGCAAACAACGCTTCGGCAATCCCCGGTGCGACGACGGCAAGCGAGGTATTCTGCGCCTGCGCAATGCCCGTAAAGCTGCGCATGATGCCCCATACGGTGCCGAACAACCCGACGAAGGGGGCAACCGCACCCACAGTCGCCAGCACGTTCAGCCGATCCGATAATCGGTCGATTTCGCCAGCGATGGTCGATGACAGCACAGTCGACAGCCGCGACCGCGTGGCGTCCTTGTCGATCGGCGTCACACGCGTCGATGCGCGCCATTCGGCAAAGCCTGCCTGGAATATCTGCGCGCTCGGCACTTTGGACGCCTCGTGGCTGCGCGCGAATGCTTCGACATCGTCGGCCTTGGTAAAGTCCCGTTCGAAAGCATCGCTGTCGCGCGCGGTCTTGCCAAGCGAAAGCCACTGGCTGATGATGATCGTCCACGTGCTGATGCTGGCGAGCAACAGCGCGACGATCACGCCTTTGACGACGACGTCGGCCTGCAGAAACAAAGCGATCGGCGACATCATGGCAGCGTCAGTGGTGGTCGCAAGGCTATTCATCAAATCTCCGTTTCGCGGGTCGAGCCTGAATTAACCCTGTCTGCGCTTCTTAGTGCGCGTGACGAAGCGAGGGAATCCCCGTTCGACGGCAAATTGCAACGACCTGACCGAGGGGTGCCGATGGCGTTGACCGCCCCGCGCTGTCGGCGGATAGAGAGCGGGTGACGGGGAAAACGAAATACGGCTATTGTGCGCTTGCAGCGGTTGCGCTGCTCGGCGCTGGCCCCGTTTTGTCGGCCGAGGACAACGAAACCGGCAATTTCTCGATCGAACAGAACCAAAGCAGCGCTGTGCCGCCGCTTTCGGAAGAAGCGCTTGTGTTCACCGGGCGGGACGAAAAACCACTAACGCCGAGCCGCAACGGTTTCCGCGAAAGTGTCGATAATGTGGTTGCCGGGGCGCGCGCTTTTTCCTCGTGGATGGGGCCGGAAACATGGGCTTTTCTGATCGTCGGGTTCGGCGTCGTCGGCTTCGTCGTGCGGCGGAGCGAACGCGTGCTGCGCTTCGAGCCACGGCGCGAGGCGGCGGCTATTGATCGAACAGACCATCCTGAAGGTCACTCGGCGGCGTCAGACCCAGATGCTTCCAGCCGCCCGCATTCAGGCAGCGACCCCGCGCCGTCCGCGCGACAAGGCCAAGCTGAATAAGATAGGGCTCGATCACTTCCTCGATGGTGTCGCGTGGTTCCGAAAGGCCCGCGGCCAGCGTTTCGACGCCAACCGGTCCCCCTTTGTAAACGTCGGCAATCATCATCAGGTAACGCCGGTCCATTGCGTCGAGGCCCATTGAGTCCACCTCGAGACGCGTTAGTGCGGCATCGGCGATCTTGCGCGTAACGGTGGCATCGCCAGCAACATTGGCGAAATCGCGGACACGACGTAGTAGCCGCCCGGCA
>JANODH010000216.1:0-6944 GCA_031412595.1 Sphingomonas sp.
GCAACGACGGTTGCGCAACGGCAATTGGCGTGGACTTCGCCGGCGCGCCGGTCGGTCTTCGCAACACGGCTGGCCCTGCTGACGCGGTCACCTGATGCCGCATCGCTGCTCTCCATATCTGCGGACCGCGCGCGCGGCGACACCGGGCTGTTTGCCGACCGGATCGGCTGGCTCCGCATGACCGGGCAGGAAAGCACAGCGCAAATGCTTCTGGCAGCACCGCGTCAATTATCCGTTGCCCCGCTCGACCCGGGGAAATGGCTCGAGATGCTTTACGCGACTGCCAAAAATGCTTCGACACAAGGCCAGTCGCAGATCGCTTTCGACATCGCGCGGCAGGTCGACGACGCCTATGCCACCGGCGTCGTGATCCGCGACCGGCCAATCGCCGAGCGCGACATGTATACTAATCTCACGTGGCTGGCAGGCACGATGGCACTCAACCGCCTGAACAGACCTGCCGACGCCATCGGCATGTTTGACCGCTATGCAAAAGCCGCGCGTTCGCCACAGACAATGTCGAAAGGGCTCTATTGGGCCGGGCGCGCCGCGCAAGCAGCAAATCGACGCGACGAAGAAACTGCCTTTTATCAGCGCGCTGCCGAATATTTCGATCAGTTTCATGGCCAGCTTGCCAGCGAGCGGCTGGGTGTCGCGATTGCATTCCCAGCAAACCCCGGCACGATCGAGATTTCGGCCAGTGAACGCGATGCATTCAACAAGCGCGAGGTCGTTCGCGCCGCCGAGCTTTTGGGGCAGCAGGGCGACTGGGCGACCCAAAGCCTGTTTATCCGAACGATTTCGATGGCCGCGAGCAGCCTTGCAGATCATGCACTGGCAATCGAGCTTTCGCGGCGCCTCGGTCGACCCGATCTTGCGGTGATGATCGGCCGCAGTGCCGGGATCAACGGCTATCGCAACTATATCCGCGCCGGGTTCGTCACAGTGCCGATATCGGCGGACAACCTGTCCAACTGGACAATGATCCACGCAATCGCGCGCCAGGAAAGCCAGTTCGACCGCAAGATCGTTTCACGGGCCGGCGCGCGCGGCACGATGCAGCTTATGCCGGGCACCGCGCGCGAAACTGCCGGTTTCATCGGCTTGAACTATTCGCCATCAAGTCTCGACGATCCGGCTTATAATATCCAGCTCGGCAGCTGGTATTTCGGGCGATTGATGGATCGGTATCAGGGCAGTTATCCGCTTGCCGTCGCGGCGTATAATGCGGGGCCCGGCAATGTGAACAAATGGCTCGCGGCCAACGGCGATCCGCGTGTGACAGGCGATATCCTCGGGTGGATTGAAGCGATCCCGTTAACCGAAACGCGCGGTTATGTTCACAGAGTCCTGGAAAATGCAGTCATCTACGATTTGATCAATCCCCGAGGCATCCCGCCCCGTCAGAATGCGCTCTCGGCATATCTGGGCAAACGGGTCCCCGGCTAGGACAGTTGGTTTGAGCAGCGACAACCCCATTACGCCTGCAGGCTTTGCGGCAATGCGGGATGAGTATGCGCAGCTGATGACTGTCGAACGGCCTTCGGTCGTCGAAACGGTCAGTTGGGCCGCTGGCAATGGTGATCGGTCTGAAAACGGTGACTATATCTATGGTCGCCAGCGCCTCCGCCAGATCGATCGGCGAGCGAGTTTTCTTGCGCGGCGGATGAAGGCTTCGCGCGTTATCGATCCATTGGCGCAAACAGACCTGAGGCGTGTGTGGTTCGGGGCAACCGTGACAATTGCCGACGAACAGGACGAGCAACGCATCGTGACATTGGTCGGGGACGATGAGAGCGATGCTAGCGCGGGACGGATCGGTTGGACTTCGCCGATGGCACGCGCGCTGCGCGGTGGTTCGGTTGGCGACGTGCGCCGCGTTATCGTGCCACAGGGAGAGCGGACCCTCGAAATCCTCGAAATATCTTACGGTTGATAGCAAGTTGTCGCTGCACCCATGATTTGAGCGCAATTTACGGGACACAAAAGGCTGTTCGCCTGCTATCGGGCACATATGCCGAAACCAACGATCCGCCGCATGTCGTCTTTCGACTGGTCGATCCTCGGAGCGCTGTCGGTGCTCTGGGGCGGCTCGTTCTTTTTTCTGGCGCTTGCGCTCGAGGGGCTGCCGCCCTTCACGATCGTGCTTGCGCGCGTCGGGTTTGCGGCACTGCTTTTGTATAGCTACATGCGTTTTGTCGGACAGAGGCTGCCGCGCAGCGGCGAAATCTGGATGTCGTTCTTCGTCGTTGCCATTTTTGCAAATGCACTCCCGTTCGTGATGTTCGCCTATGGGCAGCAACAGATCAGCAGCGGCCTTGCCTCGATCCTGAACGCGACGACGCCATTGTGGGGTGTGCTTGTCGCACATTTTTTCACCGATGATGAACGTGCGACTCCGGGCAAGATTGCGGGCGTGGCGCTCGGCATTGCTGGCGTCGTGGTCATGACCGGCAGCGACGCGATCGAAGGTCTCGGCAGCAATTTGTTGGGACAGGTCGCCTGTATCGTCGCAACTCTTTCATACGCTATTTCAGGTGTTTACTCGCGACGATTCAAAGCAAATGGCATCTCGCCGCTTGCGGTATCGACAGGGCAACTTGGCGCAGCAGCGCTGCTCGTTCTCCCGCTGGCGATGGCCTTCGAGCAGCCCTGGACGCTGCCCCTGCCGCCAGCCTCCGCTATCTGGGGCATGGCCGGGCTTGTGATATTTTCGACGACATTTGCCTATGTCCTGTTTTTTCGGCTGATCGAAACAGCGGGCGCGACCAATACATTGCTCGTCACATTCTTGATCCCGATCACCGCTATATTCCTTGGCGTGTTCGTGCTTGGCGAAACGCTTCTGCCCAAACATTTTTACGGCATGGCGTTGATCGCAGCGGGACTTGCGGCAATCGACGGGCGCCCGGCCGGATGGCTGCGCACGGTTGCTTCGCGAGCCGTCGTTCCCTAATCGTTCGCGGGTGACTCTACCTGCCGACAATGATCCGCCCTATCTCCGAGGACTCAATGCGCCGCAGCGCGAAGCTGTACTCACGACCGACGGCCCAGTCCTCGTGCTGGCAGGCGCTGGCACCGGCAAAACTGCTGCGCTGACAGCGCGGCTGGCACATCTTCTTTACACCCGCAAAGCCTATCCGAGCGAAATACTGAGCGTTACGGTCACCAACAAAGCAGCGCGCGAGATGCGCGAGCGTGTCGGGCGGATCGTCGGCGATGCGGTCGAAGGAATGCCATGGTTGGGCACTTTTCACGCGATCGGCGCGAAGATGTTGCGGCGCCATGCCGAGCTCGTCGGGTTGCAATCGAATTTCACGATCCTCGATACCGACGATCAGTTGCGCGTGATGAAGCAGCTGATTCAGGCGGCCGAAATCGACGAGAAGCGGTTTACCGCGCGGGCGCTCGGCGGGCTGATCGATCAGTGGAAGAACAAGGGGCTGGTGCCCAAGGATATCGATGCCGGGGAATCGGAGCGGTTCGCAGGTGGCAAAGGCCAGGAACTTTATGCGCAATATCAAGCGCGGCTAATTGCGCTGAATGCTTGCGATTTCGGTGACTTGCTGTTGCATATTCTCACGATTTTGAAGACGCACCGCGATGTCCTCGAGAGCTATCAGAACCGGTTTCGCTACATCATGGTCGACGAGTATCAGGACACCAATTCGAGCCAGTATCTGTGGCTGCGCCTGCTCGCCCAGCAGCGCAAGAACATCTGTTGTGTCGGCGACGACGATCAGTCGATCTATTCGTGGCGCGGGGCGCAGGTCGAAAATATCCTGAAGTTCGAAAAGGACTTCCCCGGCGCCAAAGTCATCCGGCTCGAACAAAATTATCGCAGCACACCGCATATTCTCGCGGCAGCAAGCGGTGTCATCGCCAACAATGGCGGGCGGTTGGGCAAAACGCTCTTCACCGAATTACCACAGGGCGACAAAGTGAAAGTCATCGGCGTGTGGGACGGGCCCGAAGAAGCCCGCCGCGTCGGCGAAGAAATCGAAAGCTGGCAGCGCAAGGGCAACAGCCTCGACACGACGGCCATTTTGATCCGCGCGCAATATCAGAGCCGCGAATTCGAAGATCGGTTTATTGCGATCGGCATGCCCTACAAGATTGTCGGCGGGTTCCGCTTTTATGAACGCGCCGAAATCCGCGATGCGCTTGCCTATCTGCGCCTCGTCAACCAGCCATCGGACGATCTGGCGCTCGAACGCATTATCAACGTGCCCAAACGCGGCCTTGGCGACAAAGCCGTCGCAAAAATTCAGCAGCTTGCCCGCGCGGGGAACACACCGCTTTCGACCGCCGCCGCGCTGATCCTCGACACCGACGAACTGACGCCCCAAGCCCGGCGTGCGCTCGGTAATCTCGTGGGCGATATTGCCCGTTGGCGCGATTTGGCGGGGAACGTAAGCCATCCCGATCTCGCGCGCCAAATCCTCGATGAAAGCGGCTATACCGCCATGCTCCAGGCCGATCGCAGCGCCGAAGCGGCCGGGCGCCTCGAAAACCTGACCGAACTCGCGCGCGCCATGGAAGATTATGAAAATCTCGGTGCATTCCTCGAGCATGTCAGCCTGGTCATGGACAACGACGCGCAGCGCGACACCGAAAAAGTCACGATCATGACGATCCATGCGGCCAAGGGCCTCGAATATGACAAGGTTTTCCTCGTCGGTTGGGAAGAAGGCGTGTTTCCGTCGCAACGCGCGCTCGATGAAGGCGGACTTGCCAGTCTCGAGGAAGAGCGCCGCCTCGCTTATGTCGCAATCACGCGCGCCAAGCAGTCTGCAACGATCATTCATGCCGCCAACCGTCGCATCTATGGCCAGTGGACATCGAGCATCCCGAGCCGCTTCGTCGGCGAACTGCCTGCCGATAACATCGACAGCGAAACGACGATGAGCGGCGGCGCAAGCTTGTGGCAGGCCAATTGGTCCGATCGTGCCGACCCGTTTGCCGATGTGGCGCGCGGCACTGGCCGTGGCCCCGGCTGGCAGCGCGCGACAAGCGGATTTTCGACGCAGCCGCAGCGCATTGTCGAAGCGCGCGGCTCGGCGATCAGCCTTGGCAACAAGGGGCGCGACGATCTCGAACTAGGCCAGCGCGTTTTTCACACGAAATTCGGATATGGCGCGATTGCCGAGATCGAAGGCAACAAGCTCGAGATCGATTTCGAAAGCGCGGGGCGCAAGCGGGTTCTGGACTCCTTCGTTTCGGTTTAGCGTTAACGCCCCAGCGTGGCACGGGGCGCAACACGCTCTTTTCGAACAGGCTATTTCTAGGCTAACCTCGCTGCATGAAGCGCCGCCATGCCCGCCCGACAATGCTGCAGGACGCAACGGCAAGCGTGCGTCTCGTGTCGCCATCGGTCGCTGCGTTGCTCACCGGGTTGGCTTTGCTGCAGGCCGCGCCGACCGTCAGTGCTGCGGACAGCCCCCCACCACCATCGGTAATCAAGCCGCTCCCGACCTTAGCCGAGTCGTCCGCCTATCCGGATCCGTACGAGATTATCAGAACGCTGGAATTCTCCACGCCGATCAAATTCGGCGATTGGCTCTGGGACGAGACCAACGCGCCGCTTAGCGGGCCACTGCTCATCACCATCGATCTAAAGTCGGAAACGCTGTCGGTTTTTCGCAGCGGTCTTCAGATCGGCATGACGCGGATTATTTATGGTGACGACGAAAAGCCGACGCCGCTCGGCGTTTTCCCGATCACGCAGAAAAGCGAAAAGCACCGGTCGAACATATTCGTGGATGCGCCGATGCCTTATATGTTGCGGATGACGAACGACGGCATTTCGGTGCATGGGACCGATCACGTTAATCCGAATTACGCAACAAATGGCTGCATCGGCATTCCGAACGAATTTGCCAAACGCCTTTTCGCGGTTGCTTCGCTCGGTGATCGCATTGTGGTCACGAAGGCTCGTGAATTGCGCGCGGGCGTAACCGTTCCGACTGTCTGAAGCTTGGTGAAACCTATTCGCGTCTGCGCTGTTTGAGAATGACGATTCCGAACAGGAGACCACCCGTGCCTTATGTTACCGCAACCGATGACACCGAGCTCTACGTCAAGGAATGGGGACCGAGCGATGGCCGTCCGGTCATTCTCATTCACGGCTGGCCGCTGAACGCCGACAGCTGGGACGACATCACGCTGGGCCTCGCTGATGCCGGTTTTCGTGCCATTGCCTATGATCGTCGCGGGTTCGGGCGTTCGGACCAGCCGTGGGAAGGCTATGATTATGATACGCTTGCCAATGATCTCGCGTGCGTGATCGAACAATGCGATGCGGAAGGCGCAGCGATCGTCGGGTTCTCGATGGGCGGTGGTGAGGTTGCCCGATATCTGTCGAACCATGGCGCGGCAAACGTGAGCCAGGCGGCACTCATATCATCGGTTGTGCCCTATATGCTTAAGACGGCGGACAACCCCGCTGGTGTTGATCAGTCTGTTTTCGATGAGATGACCGCTGGCATGGAAGATGACCGCGCGGCCTTCATGCAAACCTTCGCAAAAGGTTTCTTCGGCGTCGGGTTCCTGAAATCGCCCGTCAGCGATGCCGTGCTCGACGGATTTTTCCAGTCGGCGATGATGGCAGGGCTGCACCCGACGCTCGCCTGTGCAAAGGCATTCGCGACAACCGATTTCCGGCCCGACATGGCGGCGTTCACTGTCCCGACGCTGATCATTCACGGAACAGCGGATCAGACCGTGCCGATCGATTCCTCTGCGCACGAGGCAATCAAGCTGATCCCGCACGCGCAGATGATCGAATATGACGATGCCCCACACGGCGTTCTGGTGACACACAAAGCCGAAGTGCTTCGCGATCTTTTGGCTTTCCTCAACAGCGAAGTTGCCGCTGCGGCGGACGTGCCGGGCGTCGACCGCATCGATCCGACCATAACGGGATTGCAGCCAGTCTATTGATG
>JANODH010000217.1:0-6472 GCA_031412595.1 Sphingomonas sp.
CAATGATCTCCGCGAAGAATTTGTGCGCGACTATGTTTTTCCCATGATGCGCGCCAATGCCGTGTATGAAGGCTTGTATCTTCTCGGAACGTCCATTGCTCGGCCGTTGATTGCCAAGCGGCAGGTCGAGATCGCGCGCCAAGTCGGTGCCGATGCCGTCAGCCACGGTGCGACCGGGAAAGGCAATGATCAGGTCCGCTTCGAACTCGGCTATTATGCGCTGGCGCCCGACATCAAAGTGATCGCTCCGTGGCGCGAATGGGATTTGAACAGCCGCACCGCACTGATCGCTTTTGCCGAAGCGCATCAGATTCCCGTGGCAAAGGACAAGCGCGGTGAAAGCCCGTTTTCGACTGATGCGAATATCCTGCACACCTCGTCCGAGGGCAAGGTTCTGGAAGACCCGTGGGATGAAGTCCCCGATTACGTCTATTCGCGCACCGTCAATCCCGAGGACGCGCCAGATGTGCCCGAAGTTATCACGGTCGATTTCGAACGCGGCGATGCCGTGGCCGTCAACGGTGAAGGCATGCCACCAGCCATTCTACTGGCAAAGCTGAACGATCTGGGCCGTGCGCACGGCATCGGGCGGCTCGATCTCGTCGAAAACCGATTCGTCGGCATGAAATCGCGCGGCATGTATGAAACGCCGGGCGGCACGATCCTGCATCTGGCGCATCGCGGCATCGAACAGTTGACGCTCGATCGCGGGGCTGCGCATCTGAAGGACGAGCTTGCGCCGCGCTATGCCGAGTTGGTTTACAATGGCTTCTGGTTCTCGCCCGAGCGCGAAATGCTCCAGGCCGCGATCGATCATTCGCAGGCCAAAGTGACCGGCACGGTGCGGTTGAAGCTGTATAAAGGCGCATGTCACATCACCGGGCGCAAATCGCCGCATTCGCTCTATTCCGAAAAAGTCGTTACCTTTGAAGATGATGCCGGCGCTTACGACCAGCGCGACGCTGAGGGCTTCATCAAGCTGAATGCCCTCCGGCTGCGCTTGTTGGGGCGGCGTGACCGTTAAAACCATGTGGCCTGTACGGCGCACGTAGGTACGTTGAGTTAAGTCGGCTTTAAGTGCCTTGTCGCTAAGCATGGTGGAGTCTCCGCGTTGTTGCGCAGCAGATCCCGAGTCACGTCGAAAGCCGCCATGATCAACCGATTTCGAAACCTCGTCGCTAACGCGGAATGCTGGCTTTTCGTGATTGTGGCGATATCGGCGACTCCGCTGATTCAGGGTTTTTTCACGACAACATTGGATGGATATGTCACGTATCCACAATCCGTGATCAGAGTGCTATCGGTTGTGACAATCCTGACCGATATTCTTATCGTTGGTGCAGCGATAAAGTTGAAACTCTTCAGATCTATTCAATTCGATGTGGCCTTTAGCACAAAATCCGCACTTGCAATCCTATTCGCCCTCGCAATTTCTACAGTATTATGGAGCAAAGAATCAGTTTTATTTAGCTTATTTATTACAATCAGGTTATTTTTTCAGCTGCTAGTTTTATTCTGCTTGATCCACATTATATCGTTGTCGGACAAATTCAGGCCAGATCATTACTTCGCAGTAATGGCATCAGCGCTCTTTTTATACGCCCTTTACATTGTGTCGATCGTGTTAATGATTCCGGATCCCGCCCGTTTTTATTGGCTCGGCGGTCTGCCGTCGGCAACGAACGTCAGGCATATCGGTAATTACGTCGCGATCCTGTCGATTGCAGCCATGGCGTTGTTCCTGTTCGGCAAATCGCCGAATCACTGGCGCATTCTCGCTGTCATTTTCTTCGTCATAGCGTTTCTGGCGTGGACCGGGTCGCGCGCCGCCTTTGTCGGCCTGATCGTCGCGCTGCCTGCCGCGTCTTATGCTGTGCGGCGCCATGTTTCCCTGAAACGCACTGGTGTTTTGGCAATTACGCTCGGTCTCGCAGTCGTGGCTACCATTCCGCTGCCGGCGCCGGATCCTTCCTACGGCGTGATGCGCATGATTACGGCAAGCGACGCCGCCCAAAACAGTGATATCTCAAGCGCTCGGACTGAAATCTGGGCCCGTACAATTCAGGAAATCGTCGCATCGCCTGTCATCGGTCACGGTGCCGGCCGCTTTCTTGGTAACATGGACGCGAAGTATAAATATGACCTCGACAACCCCCACAACTTCGTGCTGCAATTTGCTTATGACTGGGGCATCGCTGGCTTGGCGATCGTGATTTTCCTGCTTGTCGTCGGCAGCGTGCGGTTAATTAAACTCCCGGTGATTTCACCTGAGGCGAGCTTTTGTGCCGTATCGGGCCTTATGCTGATGCTGTCGATCGGTATGCTCGAGGGCATGTTTTACCACCCGATGAAAATGCTGCTTGTCAGCGCGCTCATTGCACCGGCCTTTGCTTTAGCGCGTCGCCAGCGGATCGGCATTTGATTTCAAACTTTGTTAATCGCATCCGAGCTTTGTTAACTATCTTTTAGGCAGTCGCGACGCACTCCTGCTTCGAGCATTTCATGCGGGGGCGTATATTGTGAGCAGCGGTCGGACCAATGCAGTCGATGTGGCAATTATCGGCGCAGGGCCAGCGGGCTTAACGGCAGCTTATCTGCTTTCAAAACAGGGATTTAGCGTAAAGGTCATCGAGAAAGACCCCATGTATGTCGGTGGAATCAGCCGAACTGTCGAACATAACGGCTTTCGCTTCGACATCGGCGGGCACCGGTTTTTTTCGAAATCACAGGAAGTTGTCGCACTGTGGAATGAAATTCTGCCCGATGACTTTATCCAGCGCCCGCGGATGAGCCGCATTTATTATGAAGGCAAATTCTACAGCTATCCGCTGCGTGCCTTCGAAGCGCTCGGCAATCTCGGTATTATCCGTTCGTCGCTCTGCATGCTGAGTTTTGCCAGAGCGAAAGCGTTTCCGCGCCATGATGTGAAGAGTTTCGAAGATTGGACGATCAATCAGTTCGGCCACAAGCTTTATTCGATTTTTTTCAAAACCTATACCGAGAAAGTCTGGGGCATGCCGTGCGACGAAATGTCGGCGGATTGGGCAGCGCAGCGCATTAAGGGATTGAGCCTAGGTGCAGCTGTCCTCGACGGGCTGAAGCGGTCGCTCGGACTGAACAAGCGGCCGAATGACGGCATGGAAACCAAAACACTGCTCGAGACCTTCCGCTATCCGCGTCAAGGGCCGGGCATGATGTGGAATGCCGCACGCGACAAAGTGATTGCCATGGGCAACGACGTCGTGATGGATACGGCCCTGAAGCAATTACGCTTCGATGACGTAACCCATCGCTGGAATATGCAGACCGTGAGCGGCAATGGCGCGGTTGCAAACATCAATGCCGCGCATGTGATTTCATCGGCACCGATGCGTGAGCTGGCGAGCCGCATCTATCCCTTGCCCCAGACTCTACCCAACGCCCTGAACCTGAATTATCGCGATTTTTTGACCGTCGCGCTGATGATCAGGTCCGACGATCTGTTTCCTGACAACTGGATTTATATCCACGACGACAAAGTGAAAGTCGGCCGTGTCCAGAATTTTCGCAGTTGGTCGCCTGAAATGGTGCCCGATCCTGATCTAGCTTGTGTCGGTCTCGAATATTTCTGTTTTGAAGGGGATGGCCTGTGGTCGATGAGCGACGACGAACTTGTGGCGCTCGCAACCAGGGAAATGGCAATCCTGGGGCTGTGCAAGCCCGAAACGGTCGTCGGTGGTGCGGTCGTCCGACAGGAAAAGGCCTATCCGGTTTACGATGAAACTTATCGCGATAATGTCGATGCGATGCGGCTCGAACTCGAAGCTGCCTATCCGACACTGCATATGGTCGGTCGCAACGGCATGCACCGGTATAATAACCAGGATCATGCCATGATGACCGCAATGCTAACCGTTAAAAACATCGTGGCGGGGCAGCGCGTTTACGATATCTGGAACGTCAACGAAGACGCCGAATATCACGAAAGCGGGACCGAAGGCGAGCAAGCCGCACTGGCTTCCGTCCGTGACGTACCCGAGCGGCTGAAGGCGGCTTAGTCATGTTGCGCGCTATTGGTACGCTGGCGTGCGGCGCGCCCCCCTACCTGCGCTATATTGCCGTTAGTGCGGGCGCCCTTGGCATTGACCTCGGCATTTACCTTATCGCCTTGTCGATCGGCATCGTCGCGACGCTGGCGGCCGCGATCGGTTATCTCACCGGGGTCGTGGTGCACTGGATCCTGTCGAGCCGTGTCGTGTTCGACGACGTTGCCGAAAGCGGCCTTGCGCGGACCCGACAGAAAGCGCTGTTTCTGACGTCGGCTTTTATCGGTCTCGGTCTCACAGTTGCGATCGTCGGACTGGCAACGCGCTTCGGCGTCGATGCGCGCATCGCCAAGCTGTTCGCCGTCGCCGTAAGTTTTCAAACCACCTACATCTTGCGCCGTAATATCGTGTTCGCTTGATGCATACACGGCGCTTTCCGTGGATCGCAGTCACTGCGCTTTGGTTGGCGGTCTCGCTTGTGTTGACGATGCTGTTCTGGCGGATGGCCGTCGCGCAGAATTTCGACGACCCCGATGATTTTCTGCGGCTTCAGCAAATTCGTGACTTCATGGGCGGGCAAAGCTGGTTCGATCTGACGCAAAGGCGGATCGCCGCACCCGATGGACTGGCAATGCACTGGTCTCGGCTGGTCGATATTCCCGTTTTGCTTTTTCTGGTGCCGCTGGCGCCGACTCTCGGCGCGCCAAACGCAGAAATCGTGGCAACGATCGGCGCGCCATTGCTTAATTTACTTGCGCTGATGATCGCGATCGTTGCGATGACGAGGCGGCTTGCTGGGCATGATGTCGCGACGTCGATGCTCGCGTGCCTGATGGCGTTGTCGGCTCCCACCGTTTACCAACAGATTCACCCTGGACGGATCGATCATCATGGCTGGCAGATCGCATTTGCAGCGCTCGCCGTTGCGGCTTTGCTTCATCGAAATGCCCGGTTTTCAGGGATTGCAGCTGGCATTGCGCTTGCACTCTATATCAATATTTCGATCGAGGGCGCGCCTTTTGTCGCGGCTACTGTCGGGACAGTCGGCTTGCTTTGGGCTTTCGGCCGCGATCATGCTTCCCGTTTGCTTTTTCTTGTCGGTACATTTGCGGTAACAAGCGTTGCAGCGACGGTTTTGACAGCACCTGCATATCGATGGACCGAAAGCTACTGCGATGCCGTAATGCCAGCGCATCTGGTGGCCATGGCGATTGCTGCGGTCGGGATCGCATTGGCCATCCGGATTGGCAACAGGCAAACGGTCGCGGTGCGGCTCGCCTTGCTCGGCCTTGCGTTGTTGGCGACGGTTACCTCCTTCGGTTCGATTGCACCTGCATGTTTGGGCAGTCCCTTCGGCACGCTTGATCCAGTCATCGACACATTCTGGTATCAGAATGTAACAGAAGGCATGCCGTTCTGGCGACAGGACCTTATCACGGCGGCAACAATGGTCGCGTTTCCGGTAATTGCGTCACTCGGCACCGTCATTGGCGTTGCTCGTGCAAAATCGCTCGAAATTCAGCGCCGCTGGCTCTTGATGCTAGCAGTGCTGATCGCCAGTCTCGTCGTCGGAGCGATGGTGCGCCGTGCGGCGGGCATTACCCATGTTATGGCCGTGCCCGGCGCGTTGGTTCTCATCGGTCTTGTCATTCGGGCTGCCGAACAGCGGTTACCCTCGTTATTGCGTGCGGTTGCCACAGCTGCAGCGATTATGGTCATGACGCCGATCGCGCCCATTTTTGCGGTCGCATCGATGTTACCGCCGACTGAGCCTGAAGCATTGCCCAAAGGCTTCGATACCGGTTGCGACCGATCATGTGTCCTCGATCGGCTCGGGCGACAGCCACCTGAAGCAATGCTGGCTAGCATCGATCTTGGACCGATGGTCATTTCGCGAACGCCGCATCGCGTCTATACAGCCGGCTATCACCGAATGGTGCAACCGTTGCGCGAAACCATCCTGTTCTTCGAAGGATCGTCGGATAACGGCAAGGCTTTCATGCAGCAAAGGGGGTTTCGCCGCATCCTCGTCAGCCCGACGTCGGCAGAAGCAGCATTGTTTATGCAAAGAGCACCCACGGGCATGATGGCGCGACTGGCAAAGGGCCCATTGCCAAATTGGCTCGAAGAAGACCCGATCGGATCGCCCGCGTTGCGTGTTTACCGCGTCCGCAATTGACGCCGCATTTGCAACTTTGCGTGCCCGCCCGCTAAGGCCCGTACGTGGTCATTCAACATAATTACTGGTGGCAAAAGCGGACAACTGTCGTGCTGCTTGCAGTCTTGGCCATGCTCCCGCTCCTGTGGCCGACGATCCCGCCGCTTGTCGATCTGCCGGGCCATATGGGCAGGTTTCGCGTTCAGCTCGATTATAACGAAAGCGAGACGCTTCGAAATTTCTATAGTTTCAAGTGGAATTTGATCGGAAATCTCGGCGTCGACCTGCT
>JANODH010000218.1:0-5373 GCA_031412595.1 Sphingomonas sp.
GCATTGTTTGCAGCGCACGCAGGTCGGCCCCGCCTTCGAGCAGGTGTGTCGCAAAAGCATGGCGCAGCACATGCGGGCTCATCCGTTCCGGTGGAATGCCTGCTTCGGCAGCCAGCACTTTCAAAAGCTGAAAAAGTCGGACGCGACTGAGATAGGCTTTACCCGAAGGAAAAAGCCAGGGACCAGAACCTGTCCGCACGACAAGCCAAGCCGCCACGGCGGCACGGGCGCGCTCCGACACAGGCACGAGCCGCTCACGACCGCCTTTGCCTTTCAGGATCGTGAAAGGACGGTCCAGTGCAATCGCATGCAGATGGAGTGAAACAACTTCAGTGGCGCGCAAGCCCGATCCGTAAAGCAGTTCGACCAGCGCCGCCAATCGCAAGTCGGCCGGGCGCGCGGCATGGCGATCGATCCGATCCGCCAACACCGCAAAAAGCCGCGCAATGTCGCCGTGGTCCAGACTGCGCGGTAATCGCCGAGCTGTGCCCGGACGCGGCAATGCGTGCGAGGGATCATCGGCACGATGGCCTTCGTCTAGCAGAAAACCGAAAAAGCGCCGGCATGAAGCCGCTTTGCGTGCGACACTGGCCCGCGCGAGCGTCCGCCACTCGGTCGCCAGCCGACTAACTTCGACCGGCCCGGCACTGGCCAGTTGCCCTTCGAGAAGAACCGAGGACAACACCAGATCCGATCGGTAAGCACTGATCGTATTGCGCGCGGCACCAGTTTCAGCGGCAAGCATGGCAAGAAATGCCTCGATCAGCGGCCCGTCAGGATCGGCCCGGATTGGCTGAGTCACGACCGTGCAAGCGCTTCGGCAGCGATCATACGTGCTTCGGGCTCGAAGCCGGCACGACGCAAAGCGCTGACAATACGAAACAGATGATCAGGCGGCACATAGGCCCAGCCATTGGTTTGCATGCCGACCGCACACAGGAGGGCGACAGTGCCCGATTGACGCGCTTGCACGGCACGATCAAGAGCGCGTGTCCATGAAGTCTGGCGACCAACCGGAACCGCAAGCTCTTCGGCAAGGCCTGCAACGTCGCCTTGTGGGATGCGCCCAAGACCCGCAAGTGCTGCAAACAGAAATTGCCGACGCAGCGCATTGTCATCCCCAAAGCCACGAACATCGGCTGCGGCGGCGGAAATGACGGGCTTGGGCGAACCGACAGCGATGATGCCCCAACCGAGACTGCCATCTTCCGCAGTCGACGCCCAACGCGCCGCCTGAAGGTCAAGCCCCGCCGACATCATTGCTGCCACAAGTGCATCAACATCCTCGGTATTCGCACCCGAATCGACGGGGAGCATCGCCGCAGCGCGCGCTGTCAGAAGTTGGCGGGCATAAAGTTGATAGGCATCGCCCGACGGCTTCCATAATGCCCGCATTGCGGCAAGCTTTGTCCCTGCATCACCGACATAAGCCCGGCGCAGATCATTGGCGACAGTGCCCCCGCGGTCGGCAGGATCTGCAGCATCATAAATCGAACCATAAAGATCAACGAGCGCCGCGCTCGAGAAAACACCAAGCGTCGCTGCGCGGTCGGCGAAAATGGTCCGGGCGCTTGCTTCGCTCAACGGCGCCCTGGCGGCCCATGCCTGCACTTGCGGACCGACGGTGCCAAACAAAGGTGCCGGTATCGGAACGCCCGTGGCAGCGGCCAAGCCAAAGCGCCACGCCGTTAATTTTTCGACGTCGTCCCACTGAATGGTGATCGCACGGCGCGTGTTCGTGCCCGCGCCTACGACTTTTTCAGCAAGCAAAACGTCGATTCCGCGCGCGCGCCGCTCCCCGGCTCGATTGCTGCGTGCCTGCGCGACCAGCGAACTTGCCGTGCCGCCTTCGCCAGCCAGCCCAGCGCACATCGCGCGCGCCAGTTGCCATGCAGGCGCGGGCCCTTGGGCTGCAGCTTCGTCAGCTATGCCGCACATTGACGACGGGTCTGCACTGGCCAGCGCTGCCTGCATCGCCGCTTCATAAAGCCATGGCGTATAATTATCGGCATCGACCCGCTGCACCAGCGTGCGCGCATTTTCGGCTTCGCCCATTCGAACGAGTAACCACGCGCGGTGAGCCACCCAATCCGCACCGTCGATATTTGCCGGAATGCTGCTTTGCGACAGCAAAGCCCGGCGAAGCAGGATCGACACCCATCGCGAAGCAACGGGCGCTTTTACGCGCTGCATCATGGTCGCCAAATATCGACCATCTGCGTCACCAAATGCCGCCGCGCCGAAGCCACCATCTTCACGCGCCAGGAGGCCGACCTGATCGAGCGACCGACGCGCTTGAGGCGGGAGATCTTCCATCGGGAGCATAGCAATGCTCGCATTATCGCTGCTGTTTCCACTGCCGTCGTCAGCCGAACCGACGACTTCTGTCGCGTCAGCGGCCGGAAGCGGGATTGATGAATCCGGTGACCGAAGCGGTGCATCGGGCGCCCTGTCGTTTCGATCGGTCGGCGGGCGAGCGGGTCGATCGTTGTCGATATCGGGTGATGCCTTGCTCGCAGCAGGCGGATCGGGCTCGCCGAAGCCGGGCGGCAGGATCGATTGGGGGCTGCGTTGTGCGATAGCGGGGACCAGCGCCGCAATCGCGACGCCGGCGGCAAGCGCAAGGCTCAGCCGCTTAGCGGGCGACTGCATCAGCCGGCACTGTCTTTTCAACGCGCGTGAGAGGCTTTGTCGTGTCCATGCGTGACAGCCAGATTGCACCACCGATCAGAGCAACTGCAATCAATATCCAAACCAGCAATCGAGCCATACGCAATTTATCCCGATGTCTTGCACTATCTGCGGAGGCTCTTTGCCCGATAGCAGCTGGCACTGTATAGCCCTCGCCGTCATGATCGCTCAAGCACGTCTTCTCACGCCTCCGAGGCGGCCGATTGTCCTCATCGGCCTGATGGGGGCCGGAAAAACGACAGTCGGTCGGCGCCTGGCAGCGCGTTTCGGGCTCGATTTTGTCGATGCCGATCAAGAGATCGAACTTGCATGTGGACTGTCCGTCGCCGAGATTTTCGAACGGTTTGGCGAAGCTCATTTCCGGGACGGCGAACGGCGGGTGATTGCGCGGCTAATCGACGGGACGGCAAAAGTCATTGCAACAGGCGGCGGTGCGTTCATGAACGAAGCAACGCGCGCGCTTATTCTCGATCGCGCGACCGCTGTCTGGCTCGACGCCGACATCGACACACTTGCGGCCCGTGTCGCTAAGCGGGACCACCGCCCCTTGCTGCGCGGCAAAAACCCGCGCGAGGTGCTCAGCGAACTCGCTGCCGTTCGCAATCCCGTTTATGCGCTCGCACCAATCCACGTTTGCAGTCAAAGACACCCGCATGAAGCGACTGTCGATGCGATCGTGAAGGAATTGGGCGAATGACGCACATAACAGTCGGGCTGAGCGAACGCAGTTACGACATAATCATCGAGAGCGGCCTGATCGCCAATAGCGGAGAGCACCTGAAACCGCTCACTAAAACCGGGCGTGTCTTCATCGTCACGGACACCAATGTCGCGACGCACCATCTCACGGCCCTGATGTCATCTGCCGCGGCATCGGGACTCAAGGCAGAAGCCATCATCCTGCCGCCGGGCGAGAGCACGAAAAACTGGGCACAGCTCGAAAGCCTGTGCGATCAACTGCTGAACTTCGAAATCGAGCGCAGTGAGGTGATCGTTGCACTTGGCGGTGGCGTGATCGGCGATCTGACGGGCTTTGCCGCGGCGATCATCAAGCGCGGTTGTAAGGTCGTTCAGGTCCCCACCACGTTGCTGGCCCAAGTCGATTCGTCGGTCGGCGGGAAAACCGCGATCAACACGCGCGCGGGCAAAAACCTGATCGGTGCTTTTTATCAGCCCGCCCTCGTGCTGATCGATCCGGCTACGCTCGACACGCTGCCAGCGCGTGAAATTCGCGCCGGTTATGCCGAAGTCGTCAAATATGGCCTGATTGACGATCCGGTGTTTTTCGCTTGGTGCGAATCCAATGGCGCGGCGCTGATTGCCGGGGACTGCGCGGCGCGTGCGCACGCGATTGCCACCAGCGTAACCGCAAAAGCGCGGATCGTCGGCGCTGATGAGCGCGAGACGAGCGGGACGCGGGCACTGCTCAATCTTGGTCATACATTCGGGCATGCGCTCGAAGCCGAAACTGGCTTTTCGGACCGTTTGCTGCACGGTGAAGGCGTCGCCGCAGGCATGGCAATTGCGTTTCGCTATGCCGTTGCGCGTGGTCTGTGCCCGGCGGTGGACTCAGCGCGCATCGATGCGCACTTTGCCGCCGTCGGTTTGCCGACCGGTGCGCGCCCGGCGACCAATGCCGACGGCGCGACGCTTACCGCCCATATGGCGCATGATAAGAAGCGCGATGGAGGCAGTGTTCCCTTCCTGCTCGCCCGCGGGATCGGAAAAACATATCTCGAACGCGATGTCGCGCTTGCCGATGTCGCCGCATTTCTCGATGCCGATCGCTGATGCCGAACGGCGTTAAAAAAGCGAATTTGCCCGAGAAAATGTGCCCCGTTTGCGCGCGCCCGTTCACATGGCGCAAGAAATGGGCGCGCGACTGGGACAATGTGGTTTACTGCTCGGACAAGTGCCGGTCATCGGGTGCGCGAAAAGGCCAGCCATAGCCAGCCGCCGATCATCGTCAGCCCGCCGATCGGTGTGATCGCGCCGAGCCAGCGCGGCGCTCCCCTTGCCATTGCGTGAAGACTGCATCCAAACACGATCCCGCCGACAAGGAGCAACCATGACGCCCGACGGTCGAACCGTGCCACCGTGATGGCGGCAGCAGCATGCGGCAGCTGATAGGCCGCGCCAGTGCGCAGCAAGGCCGCCATTTCTTCGGAGGCACCATGCGCACCGAATGCCCCGGCCATGATCGCGACCGCCGCCGACAGCGCCGCAATCAGGATCAGTGGGTCACGCTTCACGCTTTGCCTCGAAGCGCTCGCCGCGAAACATCATGTCCTTGAGCACATGCAGGTCGCCGCTCACGCCTTGCGCTTCGAGCCGCTCGACATCCCGCCGCCGATACTCGCCTTCGATTTCGGCAATCCGTGAACTGTCGACCGCCAGCGCTTTCAGCCCTTCGATCCCCATCAGGATCGCTGATTCGTAGACTTCACGAATGCTCGCCGTCAGATCGAGTGGCGCGAGCGCGATCATTTGCCGCCGGTCGAAAGCACGGACAAGCACGGCGGCTTGCGGAAAAGTTGTCAGTATGGGCTGCAATTCCTTGGGCCCCAGCGTCGGGTCATCGGTGCAAAACAGGATCAGCGCGGCCTGATCGGCGCCCGCCGTTCGCAACAAGTCGATCCGGCGACCATCGCCATAATAGACTTTTACGCCGAATTCGGCCGT
>JANODH010000219.1:0-3890 GCA_031412595.1 Sphingomonas sp.
GATATTCTTGTCGAGGAAATAGGGCTCGGTAAAGCCGAGTTCGACCGATTTCGAATAGGTCGAATAATTGACCGATGCGCGAAGCTCCTGCCCCTTGCCTCGGAAGTTGCGCTGGCGGATCGAGGCGTTGACAATGAAGCGCTCAAGGCTCGAGAAACCTGCCGAAAGCTGAAGCTCTCCGGTCGATTTTTCCTCGACATTGGCTTCGAGCACGACGCGGTCAGGTGCCGAACCCTGTTTCTGCGTGATTTCAAGCTTTTCCTGAAAAAAGCCCAGACTCTGGATGCGCTCCTGCGATCGCTTGATGGCAATTCCGTTAAAAGCATCGCCTTCCGCCACGCGGAACTCGCGGCGCACGACTTTGTCCTGAGTCAGTGTGTTGCCGTTGATGTCGATGCGCTCCACGTAAACGCGCGGCGCATCGGCGACGCGAAACGTGATATTCATCGTCTTGCTATCTTTGTCGCGCTCGAATTGCGGGTCGATCTGTGCGAACGCATAGCCAAGAAGGCCCGCAGTCTGCGTTACGCTTTCAACTGTATCCTCGACTTGCTTGGCGTTGTACCACTGCCCTTTCTGCATCGGCAGCAGCGGCTTTATGAATTCAGCTTTGAAGTCACGAATATCGCTTTCGACGTTCACCTCACCGAATTTATAGCGGTCACCTTCTTCTACGACATATGTCACGATGAAATCGCGCTTGTCGGGCGTCAGTTCGGCAACCGCAGAAACCACCCGGAAATCAGCATAGCCGTTGGTCAGATAAAATTGACGCAGCTTGCCCTGGTCATAAGCGAGACGATCCGGGTCATAACTGTCGTTCGACGAGAAGAAGCGATAAAACCGCGAACGCTTCGTGACCATCTCGCCGCGCAACCGACCGTCATTAAAGACCTCGTTGCCAATGATGTTAATCTGACGGACTTTCGACTTTGGCCCTTCGCTGATCTCGTAAACGATATCGACGCGGTTCTGGTCGAGCATCACCATCTTGGGCTCAACCGTTGCGGCAAACCGCCCCTGACGGCGATAAAGTTCAATGATGCGGGCAATGTCGGCGCGGACTTTGGACCGGGTGAATATCGTCCGGGGCGCGAGCTTCAGTTCCTTGCCGAGCTTGTCTTCCTTAACCCGCTTATTTCCCTCGAAAACAATCCGATTGATGACCGGGTTTTCTTTCACGATGATCGTTAGGGCACCCTGATCGTCACGGATCTGGACGTCCGCGAACAGTTCGGTTGCAAATAAATCCTGTAGCGCCTGATCCAGCGTCTCGCGCGTGTAAGCCGCGCCAGCGCGAAGCTTGACATAAGACCGAACGGTTTCCCCCTCGATCCGTTGCGATCCGGACACGGCGATTGATTTGATCGTCCCGCCATCGGTTTCTGGTGCAGGCGCCGGGGCAGATGGCGTCAACGGGATCGGCCGAGCCGTTTGAGCGCTCGCCAGCACCGGCACACCAGCAAGCATCGTTCCGATCATCAGTCCGGAGAGATGACGCTTTGGGCTGTTCGTCGGCATTTTAACTGTCACGCGGAAACCGCCCTTCAAAAATCAACAATGAATCCGCGCTGCCCTGCCCGATGCGGCTCATCCGATCAACCCGGCGATGCCGCGCCACAGTCCCAAGCCGGCCAAGTCGTTGACTGTTACGACGACCATAAACAGGAGCAGTGCAAACAAACCCGAGCGATAAGCCCATTCCTGCGTTGCCACTGGAACTGGCTTCCGACGCACAGCCTCGAGTGCGTAAAAAAGTAAATGGCCGCCATCGAGCATCGGAATTGGCAACAGGTTGATGAACCCCAAGTTAATCGAGATCATTGTCATCAGCCACAAAAAGTCGATTGGCCCGAGCGAAGCCTGTTGGCCGGAGATTTGGGCGATCTTTACCGGCCCGCCCAATTCCTTGATCGAGCGAGCACCCGAAACGACCTGCCATAAGGTCGTAGCCATCGTCTGCACCGAATTGATCGTAAAACGAACAGCCGCACCGGGCAGCTCGGCAATCGGATGTTTGACATTGATCCGTTTCGAAGGACCAATGCCTAACAGGCCGCGCCGCATCTCATTGCCGAAACGATCCCTGAATATATCCACGCGCGGCGTCGCCGCCAGTGCAAGCGACTGATCCGCACGCTTTACGCTGATGATCAGCCGCTCGTCAGGATGAATGGAAACCAGCCGCGCAACGTCTTCAAAACTCTCGACAGACTGGCCGTCTACAGCTGTGATGGTGTCGCCAAGCTTCAGGCCCGCTGCATCCGCTGCCGATCCTTGTTGTATCACAGCAATGACGGCCGGTGTGCGCGGTTCCCCCAAGGTGCCGAAAAGCGCAATGAACACAATGATCGCAAACAGGAAATTTGTGACCGGCCCGGCGAGCACGATCAAAGCGCGCTGCCAAAGTGACTTTGACTGAAACGTCTGATTTCGTTCCTCGGGCGTGAGTTTCAGCCAGTTTGGGTCCGCCTTGCTCGATACACCCATGTCCCCGGCGAATCGCACATAACCACCCAGTGGCAACCACCCGACCTGCCAGACAGTGCCGCGCTTGTCCGTCCATCTTGCGATCGCGCGCCCGAAACCAATCGAAAAAGCTTCCGCTTTCACGCCACACCAGCGCCCGACAAGATAATGGCCCATTTCGTGGATAAATACGAGCGGAGAAATCGCAAGAACAAAGAAAAGGACTGTCCAGAGGAAATTCGGAGATTCGATCAAGCGGCGGCTACTTTCATCGTTTGTGCAGCGATTGCGCGTGCTTCGGCATCGATAGCAAGTACATCTTCGATGGAATACGGTGCAGCGGGAGCATAGCAATCGAGGACGGATTCCACAACGCCAGCAATCTCGAGAAACCCGATGCGACGCCCCAGAAACGCGGCGACGGCAATTTCATTCGCGGCGTTGAGAATTGCCGGACGCGCGCCAGCCGCTTCCAGCGCATCCCGAGCAAGTTTCAGGCATGGGAACCGCTCGACGTCCGGCGCTTCGAAATCGAGCCTTCCTACTGCCGCAAGATCAAGCGGCTTTGCTGTCGTTTCCATCCGGTCGGGCCAAGCGAGCGTGGAAGCGATCGGTATCCGCATATCGGGCGAGCCCAACTGCGCCAGTGTCGATCCGTCGACATAATCAACCATCGAATGAATGACGGACTGCGGATGAATAAGGACGTCGAGCCGCGCGCTTTCGATGCCGAATAAATAATGCGCCTCGATCACCTCGAGACCCTTGTTCATCATTGTCGCTGAATCGACCGATATCTTCGCGCCCATCGACCAGTTCGGATGCTTCACAGCCCGTTCAGGCGTAACCTCTGCCATCTCGGCATGCGACCAGGTGCGAAAGGGCCCCCCACTCGCCGTCAAAACAATTCGGCGGACGCGCTTCACGGGGTTTCCGGAAAGACACTGAAAAATCGCGTTATGTTCAGAATCAACTGGCAGCAGCAAAGCGCCGGAGGCTGTCGCTGCCTGCGTCATCAGCGCACCTGCCGAAACGAGTGATTCTTTATTGGCGAGAGCGACCGTTAACCCTCCTTCAAGGGCTGCCATGGTCGATTTGAGGCCTGCACAGCCGACGATCGACGCCATTGTCCAATCTACTGGTCGTTTTGCAGCATCGATGATCGCATCGGGCCCGGCCGCGATTTCGCAACCGGTCCCATCGAGCGCAGCTCTTAAATCCTGGTAGAGCCCGGTATCGCCAATGACAGCCAGCTTCGCGCCGGTCGCTCGTGCAGCGCGAGCCAATCCAGACACATCGCGCTGCGCAGTCAGCGCGATAACTTCAAAACGATCAGGCGCGCCGAGGATCAGATCAAGCGTCGAAGACCCGACGGATCCCGTTGCACCTAAGATGGATACGCTACGCCTTTTCATACCAGG
>JANODH010000220.1:0-4904 GCA_031412595.1 Sphingomonas sp.
GTCGATCGTCGCAGGCACGCGCCGCCCCGTCTTGAAATCGATAATGTCGACAAAGCCATCGCCGACACAGAGCCGGTCGACGGTACCCGATACAACGATCCCATCGACAACGCCGGCGACTGGCGCTTCGGCCAATGCATCGGAACTGAATATCGCGGCGAATTGCGGATCGTCGATTATGCCCAATGCAACATCGACCAAGTCTGGATCGCCTCCCTCGTTCTGCAACCACTGGCGGCCCGCCTCATGCCGTCGCACCAGTGGCAAGGCAGGCAATCGCTCGAACAGGGCATGGAGCAACCGTCCGCGTTCGGCTGCAGCTGCCATCGCAATTGTCGGGGGCGGGTAGGCAGCATCGTCCTGCCCGATCGACGACGGAGCCAGCGGACGTGGCGGGCGAGCTTCCTGCGGCGCCGGTTGAGTAAGCCAGTCGGGTATCGCCAAGCGCAGCGGTGCGCTGCGCCCCGTTCCGCTAGCGTCATGACGTACTGCACCAGTGGCATCACCATACTGCATCGCTCTGCCCCATGGTGCATTATCCACATGGACCGCACCGATGCGCACCATTGCGCGCTCGACTGCGCTATGCCAGCTGTTCTCGGGGACAACGCCAGCGGCTTTAGGCCCCAACGATCCGGCAATCACGAGCCGCTCTTCGGCACGCGTCATCGCGACATAAAGCAAACGCCAATGTTCTTTGCGCGCCTTGTCCTCCAGATCATCGTTCGAACTTTGCAAGGATGCGACAAGCGCACGTTCGGCGCCGCGCGGCCTCGGAATCGGCAGTTCTTCGATAAGATCGTCGATTTTCCATTTGAAGTTGCGTTCGAGCGCGCGTTCAGGATCCGCACAGGCATCGGCGAGGATTACCAGCGGCGCTTCCAGCCCTTTTGCCCCATGCACGGTCATCACGCGCACAGCATTGCCCGCTGCGCCCGAATCCCGGACGACTTCGGTTTCGCCGCGATCGAACCAGTCGAGAAATTGCTGAAGCGACGCGATTCCTTCGCGTTCATATTGCAAGGCAGCATTCAGCAACTCGTCGATCGGATCGCGGGCTTCCTCGCCAAGCCGCGCCAGCAGTTTCCGACGCCCCTGAAGCCCGCCCGAAAGCAGATTTTCGAGAAATGCATAAGGCGTGATGTTGTCGGCAGCGCTCAGCATAGCGCCGAGCGCATCGCGCGTGACCCCGGCAGGAATATTGTCCCACAACCGCCCCGCCCGCCCGTGCGCAATCGCAAACAGATCATCTTGCGACCAGCCGAGCAGCGGCGAGACAAGCAGGTTTGCAAGATTGAGATCGTCGTTCGGCTGCGCGCCGAAACGCATCGCCGCGAGCAGATCCTGTACGGCAAGCGGTGCGCCCAGTCGCAACCGATCGACGCCTGCCACGGGCACGCCTTCTTCATGCAAGCGGGCAACGAGCAACGCGGCTATATCACTGCGCTTCCGCACGAGGATCATGACGTCACCGGGCAACAAAGCCCTGTTTTTGCTCGAAAGCCACATCGGGGCGGCAAGCCATGTTCTCACTTGCTTGGCGATTTTGATCGCCAGATCGCGCGTCGCGCTCGGAATCCAGCTTTCTTCGGCTTCATCGCCGACGTCATCGTCCGCTGTCACCGGCGGCAAGAGCAGGACTTGACCCGGCCCGCCGCGGAAGCTTCGGTGCGGTCGAGCAGCGTTGTCCAGACCCAGTGCTTCGGCCCCCAACTCGTTCAGCAAGCTGTCAACGACGTCGAGGACAGGCGGCGACGACCGGAACGACTGATCGAGCGATAGATCGAGCATTCGATTGCCGGCATTTTCGGCTTTCAGCCGAAAGGACAGTCCGGCGCGCTTGTAGTGCTGCGGATCGGTGCCCTGAAAACCGTAGATTGCCTGTTTATAGTCGCCGACTGCAAATATCGTCCGCAGCGTATCGGGCTTGGCACCGTCGCCTGCCCAGAATTCCTCGGCCAGCGCGTCGACGATGTCCCACTGCGCCCGATTCGTGTCCTGCGATTCATCGACGAGAATATGATCGGTTGCCTGGTCGAGTTTGAACCGGATCCAGTCGCCCATGCCCTCTTCTTTCAGAAGCGTCCGCGTCAACTGAATCTGATCTTCGAAATCGACGAGCCCGCGCACCCGTTTGGCATCGGCATAAGCCCGCGCATAACGCCGCGCTGCATCAAGAGCCGCCGTTATGTCGTCGGCAAGCGCAGCGCGATTTTGCAATCCGAGCAGTTCGCCAGACCACGCGGCCCAATGCAGCGCCAGGGCTTCATAGCCGGGTGCGGACGGAACTTGCCCCCTGCCCGTGCGAAGTCCGCCATCCGCCTTGTTCCAGACGAGATCGAGTTTTGCGAGATCGGCAGCGCGCTGCTCGGGCGTTCCATGCCACCATTCGGATATGACATCGGCACGCTTTTGCCCTTTCGCGCCCCAATCGCCCAGCATTTTAGCAAGCGTAAAAAGGGATTCCCGATCGAATGCCCCATCAGCGCATACCGCAGCCGTATGGCTTGCATCGAACGCTAGCGGCACATCCATCGCCCGCCGCACCGTTGCGCCAAGCCCTGTCCCCAGCATTTCGAGCGCTTCGACGGCCGAAGCGCCACGCTTCAGAAACGCAACGGCATCCGCTTCACCCATGCGCAGGCTCAAGGCGCGCAAATCCCCCAGCAGGCGGGTATCGCCTTCGCACTCCGCCTGAATGACGAGCTCAGCCAGCACCGTCTGGACAAGCGCTGCTTCTTCGCGCCCCTCGAGCGGACGAAAGCCCGGCGCTATACCGGCTTCCAGCGGAAAGCCCGCCAGCAGCGTCTGGCAAAAAGCATGGATCGTCATAATGCGGAGACCACCGCCTCGCGATTCGAGCACACCGGCAAAAATCGTGCGCGCTCGATTTACTTCTGCCGGTCCGGATGGCTCGCCTAGGGCTTCGAGTTCCTGAAAGAGTTCAATGTCCTTGAGCTGAACCCAATGAGCCAGCCTCTTATGCACGCGTTCTGCCATTTCAGCCGCACCGGCCTTGGTAAACGTCAGACACAATATCGTGTCGGGCTTCACTCCGCGTGTAAGCAACCGCAGCACGCGCGCTGCCAGCACCGAGGTTTTTCCCGTGCCTGCCGATGCCGACAGCCAGACATGCTCGGCAGGATCGGATGCCTGAAGCTGCTCGGGCGAAAGTTGCGTGCGCTTATCCTTCACGACCATACCATTCCTGCAAACGCATCAGATGATCATAGTCGCCGTAAAGCGCATATTCGGGATGCAATTTCGCCTTGAACGGCTCGTTGCCGGTCAGCCACAGCCCGGCCGATTCCGCAAAATTTTGTGCCGCCGTCGCGACGAAGTTTTCAGCGGTCAACGTCGAACCCCGCGCCTTGACCGGACTTATGCGCGCGCCAAACTTACCTGACTTTTTGGCAAGCGACCAATATTCAAACGCCGCCGGCGTGCCTGAAACATCTGCGAACCCACCGCGCTCGGCGATCAGCCCGAGCAGCCCGAGTTGCAACGAAAAGCCCGCCGCAACAGCCTTGCTGCTGGGCACGGTGCCGCTCTTGTAATCAACGATCGCCAGACCGCTTTCGCTTCGATCGATGCGGTCTGCTCTGCCGGTCAGCGTCACGCCGAAGACGTCAATCGATCCCTTGATCTCGCTTGCGAGCACATCGCGACCAGCCAGCTTATCGGTAATGACCTGGTCGGCAATCCAAGCGACCGCTTCGGACAAGCGAGGTTGCCACAGCGCGCGCGTCACCGGATGCATGCCCGGATCGGCGAACATCGCTGCCACCCGCTCACTAAGCTTGTCAGGGTGCAGTGCATCGTCACGAAACCATTTATCGAAAATGTCGTGGACCATGTTGCCGCGCCATGCCGCGGTCGGCTCGGCATCGATGGCATCGAGCGATGAAAGCTTCAGTATCGCCTGTGCGTAAAAGGCGAAAGGATCGGCCTTCAAACGGTCGACTTGCGTCACCGAGATTACTTTCGGGCGCATCGCCGCCATTGGTGACGGGGCCGGTCGCGCAGCAAGCCGGGTCGGGCCATCGGGTGCATCGATTGCCTGCACCAGTGCCACGATGCGCTGGTCCGGTTCGATTCCGCCAAGCATGGCCGCAAGCCGAAGCACGAAGCGGGATGCAATCGTCGGCGACCGCGCATCGCGTTTTGCACGCGTCAGCAAAACCTCACGCCCGCCGAGAGCTGTCGCGAGGTCATGCGCAGCAAGGCCAACACGCCTGTCCAGCCCGCCGAGGCCCAATTCGATGCGCACCTTCGGCGCCAGCCACGGATCGGGCGTCGCGCTTGCCGGCCAGACACCTTCGTTCAATCCACCACAGATCAGCAGATCGGCCGACTGCAACCGCGCTTCGAGAAGTCCCCAGATCGCAATACGCGGGTGCCCGCCTTGCGGTGGCCGCACGGCGATTTCGCAAAGCAATTGTTCGAGTATCGGCACGAGGGCATCGGCATCGAAATCGGATGGGCCATCGACAGCGGCAGCAGCGAAATTGGTGAACAATTGCGACGCCGCTTTTCCGGCAGAGCCCTGCCACGCCGCTTCGCCAGCCAACACATCGATCGTTGCCTGCATGGCTTGGAGAAGTTCAGCAGCTTGTGGCCGTGCGACGGCAAACGCTGCTTCCAGATTGGCAAAGAGCGGCGCGACATCGCCCCACCATACTTGGGCGATTGCACGGATGCGACGCGCCCGGTCGTCGCCGCCTGCCAGAAAAGCTTCCAGCCCCGCAAGACCGGGCGCGGGACGCGGGCCGCGCAAAGCGAGATCGAGACCGCGCGCTCCCTTCAGCCAGTCGAGCCGCTTTTCGCCAGCCATGACCAGAGGGTGCTTCAACAAAGAGAGCAGGGCAACCGGCGAAAACCGCGTTACGGCCACTTCGGCAACG
>JANODH010000221.1:0-3138 GCA_031412595.1 Sphingomonas sp.
TAAAGGCGCTTGCAGCCGTTCTTGCTCCATAACGGCTTACCCGCTATCGGCGCGCTTCGCTCTTTCAATCGGCAGGTCTCCCATGAAAATAAACGCGGTCGAAATCCGTCCCGGCAACATCCTGGAATATGAAGGCGGCATCTGGCGCGCGGTAAAGATCCAGCACACGCAGCCGGGCAAGGGCGGCGCCTATATGCAGGTCGAGCTGAAAAACCTGCGCGATGGCCGCAAAAATAATGTCCGCTTTCGTTCGGCCGAAACGGTCGAGAAAGTCCGGCTGGAGCAGCGCGATTTCCAGTTTCTCTTTGCCGACGGTGAAATCCTGACGTTCATGAACAAGGAAACCTATGATCAGGTAACGCTGCCGCGCGACTTGCTCGGCGATGCTGCCGCCTTCCTTCAGGATGGCATGGATGTTGTCATGGAAATGAACGACGACGAAGCGCTGTCGGTCGCGCTGCCCGACACGATCGAAGCGATGATCGTCGAAGCCGATGCGGTCGTAAAAGGGCAAACGGCGTCGTCGTCGTACAAGCCGGCGATCCTCGAAAACGGAGTCCGTGTCATGGTCCCGCCGCATATTGGCGCGGGCACGCGGATCGTGGTCGATGTTTACGAGCAGACTTATGTTCGGCGGGCGGAAGGCTAAGTGGTATCTCATTCCGGCCTGATGACGATCATGGACCGTGCCGTGCGCAAAGCGGCACCCCGGTTGCGTCGTGACTTCAACGAAGTCCAGCAACTTCAGGTCAGCCGCAAAGGGCCGGCCGACTTCGTGTCGATGGCCGACAAGCGCGCCGAGGATGCGATTTACAATGAGCTGAACAAAGCGCGGCCCGACTGGGCGTTGCTGATGGAGGAATCGGGCGAAATCGCGGGCGATCCGTCGAAGCCGCGCTGGATCGTCGATCCTTTAGACGGCACGACCAACTTTCTCCACGGTATTCCCCATTTCGCAATCTCGATTGCTGTCGAAGAGCCGATGCCGAACGGAAAGCGTGAGATTACCTCGGCGCTGACGTATCAGCCGCTGACTGATGAAGCATTCTGGGCCGAAAAGGGGCGCGGGGCGTGGCTGACCGACCGGCGCTTGCGTGTGTCGGCGCGGACTGATTTGTCGGAATCGCTGATCGCGACGGGCATTCCGTTTCTGGGTCATGGCGATTTTGCGCAATGGAGCCGAATATTCGGAGCGGTCGCGCCCGAAGTCGCAGGGATACGGCGGCTGGGGTCGGCAGCGCTCGATCTCGCCTGGGTCGCGGCAGGTCGATTTGATGGCTTTTGGGAAAGCCGTTTGCAGCCGTGGGATGTGGCCGCGGGCATGTTGCTGGTTCGCGAAGCCGGTGGTTTCGTCACCGATTTTCGCGGCGGCGATCGCGCAATGGAACGGAATGAATTTCTGGCCGCGAGCGACGGGCTGCATTCGCGTCTGCACAAGCTGGTTGCCGGGGCACTTCGTTAAGACGTCACGCTGTCACGACAGCGAAACTTACCCCGTGTAGCCCCATGCGTCATAAGCCAGGGACGCGAAATGAAACAACTTGTCAAACGCGTGCTTGGCTCGAATTTGCAGTATATCCGCGTCGCGCGTGCGCTCGGTTCCGTCATGATCAAGGGTTTCGGGCAATATGACCGTGCATGTCCCTTATGCGGCTATCACGGTAAATTTCTCGCCGAAATCCACTTTCCGGATGTTTTTCGATTCGATGCACTTTGCCCCGAATGCACGTCGCTTGGACGTAACAGATTGCTATGGCTTGCGATTACGCGAAACCAGCTCATTAAACAGGCGGACATCGTGCTACACTTTGCGCCTGAAAAATCAGTGACGGAGCATGTCCGTAAATTGGCAGGAACATATACCACGTGCGACCTGATGGAGCCGGCTGTCGATATCAAGATCAACATCGAGGCCATCGATCTGCCCGACGCTAGTCAAGACGTGATTATCTGCTCGCACGTCCTCGAACATGTAAATGATACGCGTGCCATTGCAGAATTGTATCGCATATTGCGACCAGGAGGGCGATTGTTGGCCATGGTGCCGATCGTCGAGGGCTGGGCGACAACCGACGAACAAACGGCTGAGTTCGATGGCCCGAAGCGTCGACTTCATTTTGGGCGAAATGATCATGTTCGGCGTTATGGTGCTGACTTTGTTGAGCGACTGGTACGCCCGGGCTTCACGGTCGAGCCGCTGAGCTTCGACGGGACTGAAAGCGTTCGTTACGGGCTGCTACTTGGTGAAAAGCTTTTCGTTTGCCACAAAAACGACCCGGCTGTGAATCAAGGCTTTGCTGCGCTTGCGAAGGGCCATACGCTGGCCTAAAGCCCAACGCATCGAGACTGTACTGTCGGTCTCTGGGAGTCGTTGTTATGGCGTCGTCAGCCGCCGGATATTTGCCGATCTTGCTGTTTCTCGCGATCGCTTTGTTTATTTCGAGTGCATTCGTCTTTTTGCCGATGATCGCGCAGCGATTTACGGGTGCGTACAATCCGTCGCCTGAAAAGCTCAGCGAATATGAGTGCGGCTTTCCGGCCTTCGAAGACTCGCGCAGCCAGTTCGACGTGCGCTTTTACCTCGTCGCGATCCTGTTCATCATTTTCGATCTCGAAGCCGCGTTCCTGTTTCCTTGGGCCGTGTCGCTGCATGGCATCGGCGTCGTCGGCTGGGCGGCCATGATGATTTTCCTCGCCGAGCTCATCCTTGGCTATGTTTATGCCTGGAAAAAGGGAGCCCTCGAATGGGAGTAGAACTGGCGCGGACCCCAAGTTCTGCAATCCAGAACGACGGTTTCCTGAATGATTTGAATAGCGAACTGACCGACAAGGGCTTCCTCGTCGCGTCGACCGAGGATCTGTTTCACTGGGCGCGGACGGGATCGCTCTGGTGGATGACTTTCGGGCTGGCGTGCTGCGCGGTCGAGATGATCCATGTGAACATGCCGCGTTATGACCTCGAGCGTTTCGGCGTCGCGCCACGTGCGTCGCCGCGTCAGTCGGACGTGATGATCGTCGCCGGCACGCTGTGCAACAAGATGGCCCCTGCGCTGCGCAAGGTCTACGACCAGATGTCCGATCCGAAATATGTAATTTCGATGGGTTCGTGCGCAAATGGCGGCGGCTATTATCATTATA
>JANODH010000222.1:0-3093 GCA_031412595.1 Sphingomonas sp.
CGATGTTTTCCGGCGCGATTATAATTCGTTTCAGTTTACCGGCAGCGGTGATCGGCAGACGACTTATCAGCAAATTACGACCGGTTTCCAGCTACGAATGGGTGTGCCGATCACTGAATATTGGTCTTTTGCCGCACGTTACGGTTTAAGCTTCGATCAGGTCACGCTCGACCGTGAGACTTATTTTTATGATCCGAACGGGACGGGTACGCTCGATACTTGCGATCCACTCCGGGCGGGGCGTTACCTTTGCGACTCGCTTGGCGACCGGACGACTTCGTCGCTCGGGTATAGCCTCGTCTTTTCGAACCTGAACAACAACATTCGTCCGTCACGTGGTCAACGCCTGGTATTCAGTCAGGATTTCGCGGGCCTGGGCGGCAATGTCAAATATCTGAAATCGCGGATCGACGCGGCGAAATATTGGGATCTGGGCAGCCGTTTCATTTTCTCGGCTAGCCTCGAAGGCGGTTATGTCCTGCCTTTCGGGAAATCCCCAGGGGCCAATATCGACAAAGTCCGGTTGACGGATCGCTTCTTCCTTGGAGAGCCGCAAATGCGTGGCTTCGACATACGCGGCGTTGGCCCGCGGGTGATCCGGACGCCGTATAATGCCGACGGAACTCTTGTGACCGATGAGCAGCAGATTTCTGATGATGCGATCGGCGGGCGAGCTTATTATCAGGGGCGTCTCGAACTTGAAATTCCGCTCGGATCGGGCGCAAAGGAGCTTGGTCTTCGGCCCTCGGTATTTCTCGATGCCGGTGCGGTTTTCGGTGTCGTCAGGCCTGCACTGTTTGATCTGAAGCCTGGCGATCCGGGCCTCAATCGTCCAATTCTCAACAATGGGTCGCGGCAATGTTTGCCGGATCCGCCGCCAGTCACAACGCCGCCGACGCCACAAGGTCCATTGTTTAACGAACCGTCCGGCGGATGCACCCCCGGATCAACTTTGTTTCAGCAAACGTTTCCGGCGTTCCGAGAAACATTCTTGGGCAACAGCGCAAGGCCGCGCGTGTCGATCGGAGTTGGCGTAAACTGGAACTCACCATTTGGCCCATTTCGCATAGATGTCGCAAAAGTGCTGCTTAAGGAGCCAGGCGATCAAACGAAAACATTCACTTTCAACGTAGGAACACAATTCTGATGAAGACGATTTTCAAAGCAGCTTTGCTCGCTGCAGCGCCTGTGATCGCAATGCCATCGACCAGCTTCGCGCAATCCGCACAAGGCATTGCTGTGGCTGATATTCAGGGCGCTGTGCAAAAGTCAGCTGCGTTCATCACAGCGATGAACCAGATGAAGACGACATACGCCGCGCAAATCACGACTTTTGAAACGCGGTCCAAGGCTCTCCAAGCGGAAATCAATCCGCTCGTAACCGCATTTCAGGCAGCACAGAAGGCAAACACGCCGCAAGCGACGTTGCAGACACAATACACGGCAATTCAGACGAAGCAGCAGTCAGCGCAAGCCGAGTTGCAGCGCTTGTCTGCGCCGATTGCCCGGGCTCAGGGATACGTCGAAGAACAAATTGGTGCTAAGCTGGAAGCCGCGATCAAGGCAGCAATGGTGACGCGCAAGGTAAACCTTGTGATTTCGCCGCAGGCCGCCGTCTCCTACCAGCCATCGGTTGATATTACCGACGCGGTTGTTGCCGAACTCAATCGGACCGTACCGACTGTTGGCGTAACGCCGCCAGCTGGCTGGCAGCCCGGTGGGCAGGGTGCTGCTGCCGCAGCTGCGGCGCCTGCTGCGCCTCGGCCGACAACGCCCGCGCCGACCGGCCGGTAAATGGAACTCGACATTAGGGAAGTGATGGCGGCTTTGCCGCATCGCTTCCCGATGTTGCTTGTCGATCGCGTCGAGGAACTGGTGGTCGACCAGCGCATCGTCGCGATCAAGGCCGTGACGATCAACGAGCCATTTTTTGCAGGGCATTTCCCGGGCAGACCGATAATGCCGGGGGTATTGATCGTTGAGGCGCTCGCGCAGGCTGCGGGTGTATTGGCAGTCCAGTCGCTTGGTCTCGCGGGTTCGGGGAAGCTTGTTTATTTTATGGCAATCGATGGGGCGAAGTTTCGCGCTCCCGTCGAGCCCGGATGCTTGCTCCGTCTTGAAGTAGAATTCGTCCAGAAGCGTAGCAATGTCTGCAAGTTCGCCGGGCGGGCCTTGGTCGATGGAAAACTTGCAGCGGAAGCGTATTTTACCGCGATGATTGCCGATCCGCCTGCCTGACTTGCTGGCAGCAATCGAAGGCGCTATGCGCGCATTTTGATTTCAGGCTGGTCGGAACCAGCCAAACAAAGGAAGACAGCCATGAAGCCAGCTATTCACCCTGATTATCACATGATCAAGATCAAGATGACCGATGGAACCGAGTTCCAGACGCGCTCGACCTGGGGGAAGGAAGGCGACACGATGACGCTCGAAATCGATCCGAGCTCACACCCGGCTTGGACCGGCGGGACAGGCAAGATGCTCGATGCGGGCGGTCAGGTTGCGCGTTTCAACAAGCGCTTTGGTGGTCTTACCCTTAAAAAGTAGGCAACTTCGCCTACTCGGTACGAAGTGAGTGGCGGACAGGGTGGGATTCGAACCCACGGTGAGCTTGCACCCACGACGGTTTTCAAGACCGTTGCCTTAAACCACTCGGCCACCTGTCCGCGATGGCGTTCCATAGCGATGAGGCGGGCGGCCGTGCAAGCGTTGCGACAAAAGGATTTCGCCTCAGCGGTTTCCTGTGCCACTGTTCCCCAATGCGATTGTTCGTTCTTTCCGGCGCATTGACGTTACTGGCGTTGGTCCCGTTTTCCGGATTGGGCGGCAGTTTGGCGTTTGCCCAAAGCGAAACTGGCTTTGCTGCGTATGTGTCGGGTTTAGGGCAGCGGGCCATTTCACAAGGCGTAAGTGAGGCGACAGTGGATGCGATTATCCCGACACTGACGTTCAACGCTCGTGTTGTTGAACTTGATAGAGCCCAGCCTGGCGGAAATCCCAGCGTGATCCCACAGTTCGCGCCATATCGCGCTCGGCATGTAGACAGCCCGCGGATTGAGCGTGGGCAAAATAAATATGCCGCACTACGTCCTT
>JANODH010000223.1:0-2413 GCA_031412595.1 Sphingomonas sp.
GGATAGCGGAACAAATCCCACGTCCCGCCCATCGCCGCGCGGCCCTCGAGGATCACATAAGATTTACCCGGGCATCGTTTCTGCAAATGCCTTGCAGCGCCAATGCCTGAGAGGCCCGCGCCCACAATAAGTACGTCGAAATGTTCCATGCCGTCCAGTTTCAGCGCGATTGACGTTCACGTCAATTAGAAAGCGTTTTCCACAGCAACTGAACGGCGACGTAAATGATCAGGATCGCTGTTGCCCCGCGGACCAGCATTTGATTGAGCACTTTGATCCCCGCCCAGCTTCCGATCTGGCCACCGATCAGCACGGCCACTGCTAACGGCCAGAAATCGATCACCGACGCAAGTTCGCCGGCATCGCCAAGCTTGATGCCCTGCCCGATCAAGCCCGCGATCGAATTGATGAGGATGAAAAAGCTTGCCGTCGCAGCAATTGCGCGCGCTTTCCCCCACCGCGTCAGATGCAATAGCGGCGCGAGAAAAATACCGCCGCCGATGCCGACCAGTCCGGAAAGATAGCCGATACCACCGCCAAACAGTGCATCGCGCATCGGATTGGCCGGACGATCCGCAGCAGTCGTGGTAGGCTCCTGCTGAAACAGCAAGAGCAACCCAGCAATCAGCAGGCTTACCCCCAGTAAAGTCATGAACAGCGGCTGTTTGATCGGCGTCAATCCACCGAGTACGGCCATCGGCGCCGATGCAGCGACCAGCGGCAGCACGCGTCGCCACGGGATCAGCCCGGCCCGCGCAAAGCGGATCGTGCCGCCCGTTACCACGATCACATTACACAGCAGCGAGACAAACGGCAGGACCCGATAATCAGTCCCGCCGAGCGCCAGCAACGCTGTATACGTCGATCCGCCGCCGAAACCGACGCTGGCATAAAGCAGTGCGGTTACGAAAAAGGCGACGACCAGCGTCAAATTGGGCTACGCAATCGAACCGTGGCAATGCTTGTACTTGCTACCCGAACCGCACGGGCACGGCGCATTCCGGCTGACAACACCGACCCAGCTGTCAGGGTCTTCACCGAGCATTTCCTGCGGATCGGGCTGCACGATCTGCAGCGGTGGTAAGCGCGTGGTGATCAGGCCCATACCCGCATAATCGTCGTAAGTATCATCCTCGCCGGTCAACGGATCGATGTGCGCCGTAAAGATGTCAGGCATTTGCGGGAGACTGTTCGCGGGCTCAGGCATGAATTGGGCATGCGCCAAAACCTTGGTCACATCCTCACGGATCAGCGTCAGCATCCGCTCGAAGAGTGCGAACGCTTCCTGTTTATACTCGTTGATCGGCGTTTTCTGCGCATAGGCGCGCAAGTGGATCACCTGACGCATGGCGTCGAGTGTCGACAGATGCTCTTTCCAATGATGATCGAGATTTTGAAGCATCACGCTCTTTTCGACTTGCGCCCATGCGCCTTCGGGCAGGTCGGCGGCCTTTGCCTCGATTGCTGCATCGGCGGCGGCGCGAATGCGGTTCTCGATATCTTCTGGCTCGATGCCTTCCTCGGCAGTCCATTCGGCAATCGGCAGTTCCAGCCCAAGGATGTCGCGCGACCGCTCCGCTAGCCCCGTCTTATCCCACTGTTCGGGATAGCTGCCGACAGGGCATGCTTCGCCGACCAGACCGTTCACTGTCTCTGCGCGCATGTCGACAACAACATCATCAACTGTTTCGGCATCCATGATGTCGCTGCGCTGTTCGTAAATGACTTTGCGCTGATCGTTCATCACGTCATCATATTCGACGACCTGTTTGCGGATGTCGTAATTGCGCGCTTCGACTTTTTTCTGCGCCGTTTCGATCGCTTTCGACAGCCATTTCGACCCGATCGCTTCGCCGTCGTCGAGGCTGTTCTTCATCATCCGCGCAAACATCGTGTTGTCGCCGAAAATGCGGAGCAGATCGTCGTCGAGGCTCAGATAGAAGCGCGACAGGCCGGGGTCGCCCTGACGCCCAGTACGGCCGCGCAGCTGGTTATCGATGCGGCGACTTTCATGGCGTTCGGTGCCGAGGACATAGAGTCCGCCCGCGGCCAGCACTTCGGCTTTTTCCGCGGCGATTTCGTCCTTCAGGCGCGCGATGACAGCATCCTTTTCGGGACCATCGACCAGATCGGGATACTCGTCCTGGATCCGAAATTCGAGATTGCCCCCAAGCTGAATATCGGTCCCGCGGCCCGCCATGTTCGTTGCAATCGTGACGCGGCTTTTGCGCCCCGCCTGCGACACGATATGCGCTTCCTGTTCATGGAAACGTGCATTGAGCACCGAATGCTCGACGCCTTCCTTTTCAAGGTATTCGCTAAGCAATTCGGATTTTTCGATGCTGACTGTACCGACCAGAACCGGCTGACCTTTCTCAGCCTTTTCGCGCACCGAAATCGCAATCGCGCCGAA
>JANODH010000224.1:0-2379 GCA_031412595.1 Sphingomonas sp.
GGTTGGGATGCCCGATTCTTCGAACAGCTCGCGGCGGACGGCTTCTTCGATCGATTCACCGGGTTCGAGAAAACCGGCCAGCGCCGAATAATTGCCGGGCGGAAAGCGCGACTGACGCCCGACCAATACCTTGCCTTCAAATTCGGCGAGCATGATGACGACCGGATCGGTGCGCGGGAAATGATCGGTCGCGCAGACGCTGCATTTGCGACCCCAGCCGGCGCGAAACAATATCGTCGCTCCGCCGCAGCGACCGCAGAAGCGGTGATGATTGTGCCACGTGATCAGGCTCAACGCCGTGCCGTAAATCGCGGCATCCTCGGCGGGCAGGAAGCTGAGTGCGCGGAACATCGCTGGCGAACGCATGATGACTGGGCCGTCTTGCGGCACGACAGCCGCAAAATGGGGCTTCTCGTCGCGCAGGCCGAGCAGGATGAGTTCGGTTTCATCGGCAACGTCGGCCATAGAATGCCAGACAAGCTGCCCTTCGGCCGTCATTCGCGGATCGAGCCCGTCGAGACCGAGCATCCGCCCGCGCCAATCACTAACGAGCAAATCATAGGCTGCGGTATCGCTACGGACATGGTCGACGCGGTCGAGCGGCGACCCCGAAAAATGCGTCACAGGCTTGCGTATACGGCTTTACCGAAGTCTTCGCGGAACGGGAGGGCGCTATCGGGCATGAACTGCGCATAGCCACTGGCACGGACGCCGCGTGTCGGATCGACCCATGCGATCGTTGCCGCCGCGCCGCCCCAGCCATAAGTGCCGATCCCCGAGCCGCGCGCGTCGCTGGCAATCGAAACCCGGCCACCGGCGCCAAAACCTTGTCCGGCAATCAGGCTGCCTTTGGTCTCTGTGCCGGGGGGCAGCAGGTTCGACATGGCAAGCTTAGCCGTTTCGGTTTTCATGATCCGTGTGCCACCGATCGCGCCGTAGCTCGCCAGCATCAGCAGGAACCGATCGTAATCGCGCGCACTGCTGACGAGCCCCGCCCCGCCGAAGGGGAAGGGCGGTTTGTCGAGGTAAATGCTTTCGCTGGCGGGATCGATCGGGAATTTGCCGAACGGCGAAACGCCATAATTTGTCGTGAAGCGCGGGACTTCGGACACAGGCACCTGGAAATAGGTGCTGGTCATGCCGAGCGGATCGAACAGGCGAGTTTTGAGGAACTGGTCGAACGTCATGCCGCTGGCGACTTCGATCACGCGACCCAAAAGGTCGAGGCTGACCGAATAGCTCCATTTCGTGCCGGGTTCGGCAACAAGCGGCAGGGTCGCGAGCCGGTCTGCAAACTCGGTCAGGCTGGGGGCTGTGACGACAGGCGGGAACCCCGGCAGCGGCTTGCGGCTGACCTGGCCGGGCGTGATGCCGAGACGATTATATGCGTCGCGAAGCGGTCCTTTCGTGACGATATTATAGCCGAGCCCTGCTGTGTGCGTGAGCAGATTGCGGATCGTGATCGGTACCGCTGCGGGACGGGTTTCGAGGCTCTTTTCCGGATCGGTCAAAACCTTGGGATTGGCAAAGGCGGGCAGGATATCGGCGAGATTCTGATCGAGTTTCAATTTGCCGTCTTCGATCAGGAGCATCGTTGCAATGCCCGTGACGGGTTTGGTCATCGAGTAGATGCGGAACAAGCTGTCTGCGTCCATCGCGCGAGGCTCGTCGCGCGCGATCGCACCCGCGAACAGGAAACTGGCGTCATCAGTGCCGCGACCGACTGCCGCAACGGCCCCCGGGAGCCGCTTTTCGGCGACATAGGTATCGAACATCGTTTGGATTTCGGCCCAGCCGAGATTGTTCGCTCGCGCCAGATCGCGCTTGGCATGTGCCGGAAATGCCGAAAGGCGAGCAACCCCGCACCGGCACCGAAAATCTGCCGTCGGTCAAGCTGCACGTCGAACATTCATCATCTCCTTGATGGCCAGCGTCGCGGCCTTTGCAAATACAGTCGGCAGGCCGGCATCGCCAAGCTTGCTCACGGGCCACCATTCCCCGCCGGGTTGCATAGTGCAACTGCTTTTATGAACGGCGAGTGTCAGATCGAAATGCGTGAAACCGTGGCTGATGGAACCCAATAACTGTCCCGCTTCGGGACAGGATGTGCCGTCCCAGCCGCCGCCGGGCAGCGCGCGCATGCCGCCGAGCAAGCCTTTGTCCGGGCGACGGACGAGCCAGACATTTTCGTCCTGTTCGATCCATAACGCGATGCCGGTGCGGACGGGTTTGACGCTTTTCGGTCGCTTTCTCGGATAGCTCTCTGGCGCCGTCGCGGTGCAAATATGTTGCAGCGGGCAGAGCGGGCATTTCGGGTTGCGCGGGGTGCAAATGCGGCTGCCCAAATCCATCATTGCCTGCGCGAAATCCCCGGCGCGC
>JANODH010000225.1:0-3417 GCA_031412595.1 Sphingomonas sp.
CCATCCATTGCAGGACGGACGCTGCGTTCAGCATCGTTTCGGTCGTCGTGAATGTCTTCGACGCAATGACAAGCAATGTCGCCGAAGGATCGAACCGCGCAAATGCTTCTTCGAGCGCGCACCCGTCGACATTGGACACAATCGCGACGTCGTAACGTCCCGCGTCACGGCCGAGTGCGTCCACGATCAGATCAGGGCCAAGCGCCGATCCGCCGATCCCGACATGGAGAATATGGCGCACGGGGCCAAGTGCATCGGCTTCGATCGCATCGATGAGTGCACGCATCCGGCTGTGCAGTGCGCGTGCCGCTGCCACGCTGTCGGCTGCCCCTTCGCCGCGCTCGGCACTGTGCTCGGCAGCGCGGCCTTCGCTCAGATTGACGATGCGGCCATGGAACAGGTCGTCGCGCTTGTCGGCAAGACCGGCTTGCCCGGCGAGCGTTTCGAAAGCCGTGATCGCCTCGGCCGATAAATGCGTCTTCGAAAAATCGAACAATATGCCGGATTGTGTCAGCGACAGTCGCGCAACCCGGTCGGGATCACGCGCGAACAAATCGACGAGAGGTTGCTTTGGCAGGGCTTCGATAGCTGTCCAGTCGCGCATGGTGGTCCCTTCGAATCGCAGCACACGCTTGACGCGTTCAGCCGCGCACCGCAATGCGCCCGCGATGTCCGATGCTGTCACCGATACCGCGCCCAAAGCGAAATCTGAAACGCGTGATTTCCTTCAGTTCCTGCTGAAGCTCGGCGTTTTCGTGTTTGTTTTGCGCAGTTTTATCTTCGCGCCGTTTAGCATCCCGAGCGAATCGATGGTCCCACGCTTGCTGACCGGCGACTATCTGGTCGTGACGAAATGGGATTACGGATATTCGAAACATAGTTTTCCGTGGTCGCTGCCGCTGATCGCGGGGCCCGACCGCTTGTTCGGGGCGATCCCCGCGCGCGGCGACGTTGTCGTGTTCAAAAAGCCGCCGGAAAACCAGATCGACTACATCAAGCGCGTCGTCGGCCTGCCCGGTGACATGGTCCAGATGAAGAACGGGCAGCTTTCCATCAATGGCGAGGCTGTCGAGAAAACGCGGATTGCCGATTTCCTTGTCGACGAGACGCCGAACACACAATGTTACGGCCCGCAGTTTGCCGAAACGTCGGGCGACGGGCAGCGCCGCTGCCGCTATCCGCAATATCGCGAGACGCTGCCCGGCGGCAAAAGCTACAATGTTCTGGACCTTGCACCGATCGCTGCGGACGAAACCCAAGTCTATACGGTGCCTGAAGGACAGTTTCTGGCAATGGGCGACAATCGTGATAATAGCGCCGATAGTCGTCTAGAAGCTGGCGGTTTCGGCTTTGTGCCGATGGAAAACCTTGTCGGCAAAGCACAGTTCTCGGTCTTCTCGACTGATGGCTCGGCAAACTGGTTCCTGCCGTGGACATGGTTTTCGGCAGCACGCTGGGAGCGCATCGGGGAAGGCTTCTGACCGCGCTGTCGGATTGGCTCGCAGACGCGCTCGGCGTGCGGCCGCTTGACCTTGCCCTTTATCAACGCGCGCTGACACATGGCAGCGCCGCCAATGGCGAAAGCTACCAGCGGCTCGAATTTCTCGGCGACCGCGTGCTTGGGCTTACTGTCGCCCGCTGGCTTTATGCCGCTTACCCGAACGAACCCGAAGGCGAACTGTCGCGGCGGCTCAACAGCCTCGTCACAGGCATGGTCTGCGCGCAAGTCGCACGCGCGATCGGCGTCACCGCGCACTTGAAACTGGGCAAGCAAGCGCGCGACGACGGCGCATTCGACAGCGACAATATCCTCGGTGACGTGACCGAAGCGCTGATCGGTGCGCTTTATCTCGATCACGGGTTCGATGCCGCCGAAGCTTTTATCCGCAGGCATTGGTCGACGCTTGTGGAGGGACATATCGATGCGCCGCGCCATCCCAAATCCGCGCTTCAGGAATGGGCTGCTGCCAACAACCGGCGTCCGCCCGTGTATATCATCAGCGATCGCAGCGGCCCGCACCATGCGCCGCGCTTTACCGTAACCGTCAGCCTCGGCAGTGCGGGCGAAGCATCGGCAACCGGTGCATCGAAGCAGGAAGCCGAAACGGCAGCGGCCGCTGTCTTACTGGAAAAACTGAAATGAAATGCGGCCTTGTTGCCATTCTCGGCGCGCCCAACGCGGGCAAATCGACGCTCGTCAATGCTTTGGTCGGCCAGAAAGTCGCAATCGTAAGCCCGAAAGCGCAGACGACGCGCGTCCGGCTGATGGGCATTGCGATCGAAGGCGAAACGCAAATCCTGCTGGTCGATACGCCAGGCATTTTCGAAGGGAAGCGCCGTTTCGACCGCGCCATGGTGCAAGCCGCATGGGGCGGCACGCAGGATGCCGACGTGATTGTCCTGCTGATTGATGCGAAAGGCGGCCTCGGCCCGAAAGTCGAAGCTATTCTTGCAGGTCTCGAAGCGCGGCCCGAGCCCAAATTACTTGTGCTCAACAAAGTCGACGTGGCCGATCACGGCAAGATGCTGCGCCATATTTCAGTTCTTACCGAGCGGCTGCACTTTATCGATACACTGATCATCAGCGCGACGACCGGCGACGGCGTTGCCGACCTGAAGATACGCCTTGCTGCGGCAATGCCCGAGGGGCCGTGGCATTTCCCGGCAGACCAGATCAGCGACGCAACCGACCGCGTGATGGCTGCCGAAATCACACGCGAGCAGATTTTTCTGCAATTATATCAGGAACTGCCGCAGGCCTGCGCGGTCGAAACCGAAAAATATGAGGAGCGCACTGACGGGTCAGTGGAAATCCATCAGCAGATCCTCGTCGCACGCGACAGCCAGCGCGCAATCGTGCTCGGCAAAGGCGGCGCGCGGCTGAAGGAAATCGGCAGCAAAGCGCGCGCCGAATTGGCGACTATGCTCGAAGCCAAAGTGCATCTTTATCTGCACGTCAAAGTCTCGCCCAAATGGGACGAAAACCGCGAAGTCTACCGCGACATCGGGCTGGACTGGGTCGACTGAAGCAGCGCTTCGACCCAGGCAGGCACGAGCATGCTTGCCGGACCGGTTCGTGATTCCTTGAAATAGACACTGCCCAGCGACGGCTCGAGGTTCATCTCCAGCGTTTCGGCACCCACGTCACGTGCGGTCTGCACGAAGCCCGCTGCCGGATAGACTGCGCCCGACGTGCCGATCGACACGAACAAATCGCAATCACGCAGCGCGCCGTCGATATCGTCCATACGGTAAGGCATCTCACCAAAGAACACGATATCGGGCCGCAGCGACAGATTGTCGCACGCGCCGCACGCTGTTCCGGGCGGCAGCCGCTCTATCCATGGCCCGCGATCGCCGCACGATGCACAAAGCGCGGAAAGCAATTCGCCGTGCATGTGGATCAGGCGTTTCGCG